>NZ_JBMQUD010000020.1:0-35648 GCF_057359045.1 Adhaeribacter sp. | reverse complement strand
TGCTCTAAGATATTTACTGTTTTCATATCTTTCTTTTTTCCAGGGCAAGGGCAATTTTGGTTGTTCTTGCCCTGTTTTGTTAACGCCGGAAAGATTGCCTGCAAAGAATGGTCTTGTTACAATTAATTCTTCCGTGCTGAGCAATTTATTTAACGTGAACTCGGGAATTAAAAGCTTCTAAATATGCTGTTTTCATGCTCTTAAAGTCCTTTTGCCTTAAATACCTGTTTTTGGTAAAGTGTTTTCTTTGTCAAATCAAGTGGAAACTACCGTAAATAGGACATCATTTGAAGTTATGATACTTTCTAAACAATTGATTGTTGTTGAATATTATATACAAATTATTGATTAACATTAAATTAACTGATGATTAATTCGCGGGTTCACGTTATTTAAGTAACAGAACGTCGATTATAATTCGTTTAATAATTGCACCGCTTTAGCCAGGTTGTAAATAGCATCTGCTATTTTGTTTAATTGCTCATGTATAAGTTCGTGGTGTAAAATCTCGGTATCTTCCTGCAAATTAGCCGTAGGAGTGGTAGCCGTTTTGGGCAAAGGCACGTTGGCGTGTAAAGGCGTATCGGCAAAAGGTAAAGTAGCCGGAACAGTAATGGTTAAAGGTTGTTCTGAAATAATAGCTGTAATGGCGGCTTCCAGTAAATTACCCGCTTCGCGTAAAAAAGACTCTGCTTCGGGGTAGCTATCCGAATCGGATTTAAGTTGCGGTAGCAAAGCGGCCAGCGAAGTTAACTCACGCGTAAGCCGGCCATTGTAGAAAGCCAAACTGCGGGCAATTTTTATTTTTTCTTTTTTGGTACCTGGCTCTAATTGCAACCGCTTTACCGAATCGTCGATAGCCAGATTAGCGGTTTCGGCTTTCCGGCGCGAGGCAATAATGCGGGCGTGAAAACCAGTTTGGCTTACCAGTTCGTGGTGAAGCTGGGTTAACAAATGATTATTTGCCCGAAAGCCTTGCGCCATAATCGGCCGTACTTTGGTTCTTTCCCACTCGGGCCAGAGTAAGAATGCCGCCGCCATGGCCAAAATTACGCCTAGTACGGTAGCCATAAACCGGTTAGCTGCAATGTGCCAGTCTACCGGGCCGGAAATCTCGAAAAGTGCTACCAGCATCATGGTTAAAAATATAACCGATACGGTATAATTACGCTGCTGGAAATAAGTAGATAAAAAAGACAATAAAGCTACGGCTAAAATAAAAAAGCCGATCGGGAAAGCATGAATTAACAGCACAGTACCCAAAAGCCCGCCAATAAAGGTGCCGGCCACCCGCTGCCAGGCTTTTTGCTGGGTAGTACCGTAATCGGGTTGCAATACCACCATAACGGTAAGTACAATCCAATATCCCCGCGGAATATCAAAAGCCATAAAAAGCGCAATGCCAAGGGCGCTCATAAGCACCAGCCGTACGGTATGCTGCCGCGATACATTTTTAAACCGGAGCAGTTTTTTAAAAGCCGGTACTTTACGCGGAATAATACGTTCGGATACTGCTACCGGCGGCGCTAGTTTTTTTTTCTGGTGCAAACGGGTAAGCAGCAGCAGGGCATCGTCGAGGTAACGGGCCGCCGATTGCAGTAACGTTATAATGCGGTGTAAATCTAAACGGGCCGGAAAATTATTGGCCTGGTGTAAATTATACAGGTGGTGCAGTTCATTTATGGCTGCTTTCAGGTGCAAAACCCGGTTTTGCAGATTTTGAATATCCCGGTCCCGGCCCAGTACCAACGCATTGGTTACACCTTTGGCCGCCTCGGCGGCCAGTAATAAACGTTGCTGTACGGCCGGCATAAATTTATACCCGTATTCCTGGTCGCGCAAGTGTTCGAGGGCGTGGTTCATGGCCATAATAGTAGCGCCAAACCGCGACGAGGCCCGCACCACTTTAAGCAAATCGCGCCGAATATGAAAGTACCGGTTGTTGTTTAACCGCAGGTAAGGCAACACATCGTTTATGGCGTGCCGCAGCGAAATATCTTTTTGTTGAACCCGTTCGGCAAGATCAGCTTTGCTGGTGGTATTGGCTAAAAATGCGGCCATGTTGCTGCCCAGTTCCCAAGAGCGGGCTAAATTAGAATAATAAGGTAAATCGGGTCGGAACGGCCAGAAAAATAAGAAAATAAAAGCCGCCCACAAACCACCCAACCAAACCGCCATAAAGCGGTCTAGGCCTACCGCCACCGAATGTGGTGGGCTGAGGGCAATTAAAAACACAACTACTCCGCAGAACCCAATCTGCTGCCCATGCGCGCCTACTTCTTTGGCCAGCGACGAAGCCCCGGCAATTATTACCATGGCCATAATAGTGAGCCAGAAATTACCACTCACAAAAGTGCCCGTTAAGGCACAGCAGCCAATAAACAACAAACCCATAAATAAAATAAGGGCGCGTTGCGGATAAGTAGTCTGGAACTTGGTGCCGGATAAAACCTGGGCCGTAATGGCACCAATGCTACCAACCAGCGGTTCGTTTACCCAATAGGCTACCACCAGCGGTACTACTAAACCCAGCGAGCTAATGGAGGCCTGTAAAACATCCGGGTTAAAATATTCTCTCCGCAAAAAAGCTTTCAGGTAAGTATAAAAAGAGGTGCTGAACATGCTTTAGGGGCTACTGGCGGTATCGGGCTTAAATAGTTTGCCTACGTAAATAAATCATTCTTAATGCAAATCTAACAAGGCAATCAGTAAAATATTCATTTAAAATATAACCACTGTTACTTTCTCGCAAGTACCCGCTTAAAAGAGCTAAATTAATATACAGGGGCAAGCTGGCTAGTATACCGGCAAAGCAACCAGGTGGTTTTACTTACTAATATCCAAACTCAGAAAGTACCCAAGGAGCAGAATGATTTTTATGGTTTTAATAATTGGCAGATACCGTTTTACGCTAGAAAATTATAATATCTGCCACCCGCTCTATTTTGCCGCCGGAGTATTTTGGCCCGAAGCTTCGTTCTGGAAATAATCGAGTAAGACGCGGGCTTTGCTTTTGCCAATTTCGGCTATTAATTCGGCCTCGCTTAATTCCCGTATTTTCTTTACCGATTTAAATTTGGTTAATAATTTATCGGCGGTGGCTTTACCCAAACCTTTTACTTCGGTTATTTCGGTTTTGAGGGTGCCTGCGTCGCGCTTGCTGCGGTGGAAAGTAATGGCAAAACGGTGCGCCTCGTTCCGGATGCGCTGAATTAACCGCAACGTTTCGGATTTTTTATCGATGTACAGCGGCAAGGTGTCGCCGGGGTAAAATATTTCTTCCAGGCGTTTGGCAATGCCCACCACAGCCATGCGGCCGTAAATACCTAAATCTTTTAAAGCTTTTACCGCCATTCCTAACTGGCCTTTACCACCATCAATAATTATTAACTGGGGTAGGGGCGTGCCTTCGTCGAGTAAGCGGCGGTAGCGGCGCGTTACAATTTCGTACATCGAGGCAAAATCATCGGGGCCTACTACCGTTTTAATGTTGTAGTGGCGGTAATCTTTTTTAGACGGTTTGGCATTCCGGAAACAAACCATCGATGCCACCGGGTTATCGCCCTGGAAGTTAGAGTTATCAAAACACTCGATGTGCTTGGGCAGCTCGGCCAGGCGCATTTCTTTTTTCATGGTTTCCATAATACGCACCTCGTTGGTATCTTTGGCTTTTTCGTTCATGCTTTCTTTTTCTTTGCGCAAATACATCGCGTTTTTTAAAGAAAGATTCAGCAGTTTGCGTTTGTCGCCAATTTGGGGTACGGTTATGGTAAGCCCATCTAGGGGCAAAGTCAATTCAATATTAACGAGAATTTCTTTCGAGTCGCTCTCAAACTCGTGGCGCAGCTGCACAATAATTGACGCCAGAATATCGGCATCGGCCTCATCCAGCTTTTTCTGAATTTCCAAAGATTGCGTTTGGATAATAGCGCCGTTTACTACTTTTAAGTAATTTATAAATGCGCACTTCTCGTTCGAGGTAATCGAAAATACATCAATATTGGTAAGTGTATTACTCACCACCGTAGACTTGGCCTGGAAATCTTCGAGCGTATCTAGCTTTTGCTTAAAGCTGTGAGCCAGCTCAAATTGCATTTCCTGAGCCGCTTCCAGCATTTTTTCTTTAAAATAATTTTTGGCCGTACCTAAATTGCCCGACAAAATACTCCGGATTTGCTGTATGTGCTGGTTGTAACTGTCTTCGTCGATGAGGTCTTCGCAGGGGCCTTTGCAGTTGCCAATGTGGTACTCCAGACAAACCTTAAATTTACCACGGGCTACATTTTCCGGCGATAAATTATAGGTGCAGGTCCGCAGCGGGTATAAGCTCCGCACCATTTCCAGCAGCACATTCATGGAGGTAATGCTGGCGTAAGGTCCAAAGTATCTAGAACCGTCGTTTATTTTATTCCGTGTACTCAGCACCCGTGGGAAACGCTCGTTGGTAATACAAATGTAGGGGTATGTTTTGCCATCTTTAAGTAAAATATTGTACTTGGGCTGGTGCTGCTTTATCAGGCTGTTTTCGAGCAAAAACGCATCCGATTCGGTATCGACAATGGTAAACTCAATATTCCGGATATTAGAAATGAGTTTAAGCGTTTTTTTGTTGTGCTGGTTAGATTTATTAAAATAGCTGCTTACCCGTTTGCGGATATCCACGGCTTTGCCCACGTAAATAATCTGGTGGTCGTCGTAAAATTTGTAAATGCCCGGCTTGTGCGGCAAATGACTTATAATTTCCTTTAAGCGCTCGTCGGCAGCCATAATATCCTCCTCTTCAACCGGAAAATTTAAATATTTTTAATTTGATAATACTGTACAGAATAAGTTTTTTCTTAAACCCGCGGCTAAATTTAATCCGCAGGGTTTTAAACGAATAAATACCCTAATGAATATTTACCGGTTTATGATACGTTTTGTTTATTGCCGGTTTAATATTTGTAGCTGAAAATTATTCTGAAATTGGGTTGAAACCAAGTTTTTTGAAATTGTTTCGGGGCTTCAGAATAGGACAGGAGATTTTATCTGGTTGATTCCAGCGCCTGTTCATGATTCCTGCAGCTCAACTTGCTCTCTTCTGCTATCATCAGAACGCTTCGGTCATTTTTAAAGAGTCTTCTGATAAGGAAGATAAACAGGTAATTAAGCTTTAGAGTAAATTGCCGGTATGGCTTTCTACCCAGAAGAATTCCTCCGGAAATATCAGAAATAGGAAGAAAACTTTACAGCAAATGAGCCATTTGATATTTGTGTCCTAATCGTAGTTACTTTTACTGAAACACTTCAGGTAAGATAAAGGCTACTTTTTTAAAGCCTAACCACTAACCGGCAGTTAATTTTAAATAGATTCTTCGCCGGTAGGTTTGGTTGGCATTTGTAATATTTGGTCCTGGCTAATGGTATCGTTGATAATACCGGTTTTGTATTTGCTGCAATCTATTTCCACCGGTAAATTTTGCGGTTTTGGGAAAGGCTCTTTCGATACGCTCAGGCTTTTATCGGCGTATACTTTTTGCATAAACAGCCCGTAGATAGGCATAGCCAGTTTATTGCCTTGCCCGTAATTAGCACTTCGGAAGTGAATACTCCGGTCGTCGCCGCCTACCCACATGCCACACACCAAATCAGGCGTTACACCCATAAACCAGGCATCGGAGTGATTTTGGGTAGTTCCGGTTTTAGCCCCTATTTCGTTTTTCAGCTTATAGCGGTTCCGCAAGCCGTGCCAGGCCGTAGCCAACCTAATATCGGCCGCTCCTTTTAGCATGTGAATCATCAGATAAGCGGTTTCTTCGCTTAAAACCGGGTTGGTACGCGGATGATTTTCGAAAAGTAAGTTGCCGTTTTTATCTTCGATGCGGGTAATGTAAATGGGCTCGGTCCATTCGCCTTTATTTACAAAGGTGCCGTAAGCCGCCGACATTTCGTACACCGAAGATTCGTGAATACCTAACCCAATGGAGGGCACCGGTTCCAGGTTTTTACCAACGCCCAGGCGTTCGGCATATTTTACTACAGTTTCTGGAGTTAAGGTTTTAACCAGGAACATGGTAACCGTATTAATAGAATTTGCCAGGGCTTCGCGCAAGGTATAATTCCGGCCCGTGTATTTACCGTCACTGTTTTTAGGGGTATAAGCCTCCCGTCCTTTTTCGGCCGGGAAAGTTACTGGTATATCGGGTACTTCGTAACACGGGGAGTAACCCTGGTCGATGGCGGCGGTATATACCACCGGCTTAAAAGTAGAACCCGGTTGCCGGCGGCCTTGTTTTACGTGGTCGTATTTAAAATATTTATAATTGGTGCCACCCACCCAGGCTTTTATATTGCCATCTAACGGATTAAAAGCCATAAAACCGGTATGTAAAAAGTGTTTGTAGTAAGCCAGGGAATCCATTGGGCTCATTACTACTTCTTTTTCGCCGGGCGCTTCCCAGGTAAATACCTTCATCGGTATTTTTTTATTCAGGTAATATTTAATGGAATCCTTGTTGCCTTCAAATCGCCGGTTCAGGCTAATGTAGCGCTCGGTTCGTTTAATAGCAGTTTCCAGGAAGCCCGGTATGGTACGGCCATTCTCGTCGGCCCAAGGTTTACGGCCTTTCCAGTGCTCGAAGAATATTTTTTGCATCGCTTTCATGTGTTCCTGCACGGCATCTTCGGCGTGTTGCTGCATTTTAGAGTCGATGGTGGTATAAATTTTTAAGCCATCGGAGTAGAGGTTGTAGCTGTTATCGCGCGCCCATTTTAACAGCCATTTACCGGCTTCGGCGCGGAGATAAGGTGCAATGCCATTATTCTGGTTTTCTACCTGAAATTGTAATTTGATATCCTGGGCTACGGCGGTAGCGTAAGCCGGCTCATCAATAAAACCGTATTTCCGCATTTGCGATAACACCCAATCGCGGCGCCTTCTGGAACGTTCGGGGCTGCTTACCGGGCTAAACCGGGAAGGCGCATTCACTATGCCCACTAACAAGGCTGATTCTTCTAAGGTTAAAGTTTTAGGTGCTTTGTTAAAAAATGTTTTTGCTGCCGATTTAACCCCAAAGGCATTGCTGCCAAACTCCACGGTATTCAGGTACATCATTAAAATTTCTTTCTTGGAGTATGCTTTCTCTAACCGGATAGCTACAATCCATTCTTTTGTTTTAATAATGAGCATGCGCAAACCGGGTATATCGGCAAGTAAACCCTCGCGGCTGGTTTCGGCACGGGTCCGGAATAAGTTTTTGGCCACCTGCTGGGTAAGCGTACTGGCACCCCGGCTACGGCCACTCATGGCGTAATAAACCACCGACAGCAAACCTTTAAAATCTATGCCCGAGTGTTCTTCAAAACGTACATCTTCAGTGGCAATTAAGGCATCTACTAAATGTTGGGGAAGTTCGTCATATTCGGCCGGTACACGGTTTTCCGTAAAATATTTACCCATTAGCACGTTATCGGCCGAATACATTTCTGATGCCAGTTCACTTTGGGGATTTTCTAAAGTTTTAAAATCTGGCAGTTCCCCAAAGAGGTCTAAAAAGTTGATGCTAACGGCAAATACAAACAATGCAAAGCCCAGCAAGCCGGCAATAAAGGCCAACCAGATACCCGAAACAAGTTTAGCGTAATTTTTAGCACGGGCAGTAGCAGTTTTGGGGGTACGGGCAACAGACATGGAGTATTAGTAATTATTCTTATAAAAGGTAAGGTACGCTTCCAGGTTACCGTCTTTTTGTAAAACCGGTAAGTTCTCGGAAGAGATCACAAAGGTAGCAAATTCTATACCTCTTATTTTACTTAATGGCGATTGGGGTGCTTTTTGTTTTATGGTGTACGATTTAGCTTTGGCCCCATTGGTAAATTCGCGGATAATAACCATTTCCTGGCTAGGATTGAAGGCTAGGGTTTCCACAGTCAGGTTATCGGCGCGATTATAGCGGTCGTTGTAAGCTTTTATTTTATCGGCAATGCCGGCAAAAGCCGCCTGGTCTTTGGGGTAAATAATTACTACCGTTTGCGGAGCCTGCGGATTTACGGCCGCATACAAGGGTTGAGCCGGTACGGGAGCAGAACCTGGCGTTGCAGCATTGGCATTATTAGGTGCCGGATTATTAGCCGGGGCATTGTTTACCGGAGCCGATGGTGCCGGCTGGTTGGTTACTACCGGCGGCGAAGTAGCCGTATTGGTTGGTGGTAAATTATTAGCGGGCTTACCAGTAGTTTGTTTTGTTACGCCATTGGTAATTGGCGCCGGTTTTTCGGTAGCGGGTAGCGGAACCGTTTTTTCGCTAACATTGGTAACCGGCAGTTTAGCCAGTTCCGGGTGGGCTTTATCAAACTCTGCCTCCGATAATTTGCCGCTTTCGTACAATGCAAACGAATCGAGGTAGCGTTGGGCCGTCGCTTTTAAATTACTGCTGGGGTAAGTATTTAAAAATTGCTGCAAGCTGGCTTTAAAAGCCTCCATCGAACTGGTTTTAGCTAATATTAATACCTGCAGAAAAGCAATTTTATCCATTAATTCGGCCTCGGGGTAGCTTTGCCGTATAAGGTTTACCACATTGCCGGAAGCCGTATAGTTGCCAGCTTTGTAAAAGGTAAAAGCCGAATCGTAGAGTTGGCGCACTTTTACATTGCCCGCCGAAACTTTAACCATATACTCGGGTTCGTCAATCAGCTTAGCGTAACGGCTATCGGGGTATTGTTGTTTTATGCGGGCAGCGTAAGTATTTTGTTTCGGGTCGTTGGCTTCTTTGTACAACAGATACAGTCCATAATTTACTTCGGGCGCTAACCTGGAGGTCGGGAAACGGGTTAGAAGTTTCTCGTAAGTTTCAATAGCATGAGCGGGTTCGTTTAACTGGTGCCGGTAAATATTGGCCAGCGCAAATAATCCTTCTTCTACCCGTTGGTTGGAGGTGGCGCGCATTTCGGGGCTTAGCGGAATATCCTGGCGTAAAGCATTGCGGAGCGCTTCGGGTTGTGCTGCGGCATCTTCAGCCGGTGCGTTGCCAGGTAAGGCATCCGGCGAAATAGCCGCTAAATCGGGTTGGGCACCGCCGGCCGTTTGGGCGCGGGCAATGCGCCAGTTGTCCTGGAGCGGACGGTTTCCCCAGCGCCGGATAAATTCAGATTTTGCCGAACCAACGGTAGCCGGGTTATCAAAATACCAAACTCCACCGGGCGACGGGTTAAAAGCGGCAGCAGCGGCATTGTTATTCGAAAGGTTACCGGCCATATTATTTCGGTTATTATCCCTCGAATTATTAGCTGCTTTTTCAGCGGCTTCGGCAGCTTTACGGGCGGCCAGTGCTTTTTGCTCTTCCTGCTGTTTAATTATAGCCTCAATGCGGGCATCTAAAGCTTCTTTGTCCAGGGCCGCTAAGGCTTGTAAGCTGTCTTCGCGGGTTACAACGGTATAATGCTTTACAAACTCATTTAGAATATCGCGCCGTTCGGCTGCCGCCGCATAATCTTGCACGGTAGGGGGCAATACTTGTACAGCACTATCGTAATAAGCCTGTGCCAAGCCATATTTTTGCAGTTTATCGTAATAAATCTGGCCGGCGAGTAAATAAGCATAACCTTTTTGGGCCTGGTTGGTGGTAGATGCCTTTACCGACTGGGTTAAATATTGCAGGGCCTGGTCGGGTTTGTTTTGCTTTAACTCAAACCGAGCCATTTCAAAATAAATTTTATCTAAATATTCCTTGTTCTTGGCGTCCTGACGCAGCTTGCGGTAATATTTATACACCGTTTCGGCGCTGCTGGCATCTGAAATCTCGGTTACCTGCCCCAGGTGCAATTTGCTGTGAAAATTTAATTCGTAAGGCGGATTTTTGCGCAGGATTTTATGGAATTGCTGTTGGGCTAGTTTGTTCTGGTCCGTTTCCTGGTAAAGTTGAGCCAGAATAAACCGGATACGGGCTTCTTCGTCTTTCTTCGGAATGAGCGGTATGGCCAGTTTCAGGTTGTCTATGGCTAGTTTGTTTTCTTTTACCAGTAAATAGTACTGGGCCCGGGTCAGGAAAAGCAGCAGAGCGTTTTCTTTCGTCAGAAATTGCTTTTTCATTAAATCCGATACTGCTTTGGCACTGGCCAGATCGTCGGTGTTAATAAAGCAGCGCATGAGCCAGACCAGGGCTTCGTGGCGGGTTTTATCGTTGGTGCTGGTGCTGTTAACGTATTTAAAGGATCTAATGGCCTCGTCGTATTCCAATCCGTAAAAACGCGCTTTGCCAATTAGCAGGTAACTATCGTCGGTCCAGTCGCTGGAGGTGTGTTTTTGAATGGGGTAAGAAGCCTTTTTAACAATTTCTTCCAGTTCTTTTTTATAACCGGCCGCCGTAACCGAGTCTATTACCGGAAAAATAGGCAACAGGCGGTTATAATCCGGAATTGCTTTGGCTGTTACATCCGCTTCTAAAGTTTTCAGGCGCTCATTGCCCAGAAAATACGCATTATAATGGGCGGTGGTGTTCTGATAAGCTTTGCCAATAAGGCCATTCCGTTCGGCCGAACAAGCCGCCAGGCCCAGACCAATCAGGCAAAAACAGAGGTATAAATAAATTTTATTCAAAATATGCGCTAGGTATTAATCAATAACTACAACCGCTTGCATTATATTAAATAACGTTGCCGTTTGGTATATATTACCTGTTTTAACTTTTAGGGCTGCTCAATTAGTTCAAACTAAAAAGTAAAATTAAGGATTTTGGGTGAGATATAAATAAATTATAAAAATGCTAAAATAAAGAATAGCCGGGTAAATACCGTAGCAATTTAATAAATAGCTGAAATAGGAAAATACCGGGAGCCTCAAAAACCGAACTTGCACCTTGAATGGGGGTTTTACAAGAATAAAAATAAAGTGTCACTTTCTAAATATTTCCGGTTTGGTTACAGCCAGTCTGCGCAATCAGCTTGTAGAACAACTTCTGAAATATTGTTTGATTAGTGGCGGCTAAGGTGTTAATTACTAATATATTTAAGCTGGTTTTGCTGTAATATTATTGGCTATTTTTTTATATTTGTTTCTCCACCCCAACATTTTAGGGTTATGATAAAAAGCTTTACCCTTGGCTGTGCTTTTACGTTGCTTTTAATCTTTAAAGCGGCCGCCACAGAGCTGTTTATTCCCATGGACGAATCGCAGAAAAATCACCTGAAAGCGTACGGGGTAGCTTACTGGGTGCTGCAGCAACAACAGGAAGTAGACTGGCTGCTCAACTACCGGGGCGGCAGCTTTGCTTTTAAGCATTTACCGGCTTTAGAAAGTGAGTTGGTAGCCCGTGGGGTAAGTTACAGCGTTATTTCCGATGCCCAGTACCAGAATATTACCCTGCAAATCAGCAGCCCCGAAGCCAATATGGATGTAATGAAGCTGGAGAAAGTGCCTAAAATAGCCGTTTATTCCCCTAAAACCCAGCAGCCCTGGGACGATGCTGTTACGCTGGTACTTACTTACGCCGAGATTCCGTTTGATTTAGTGTTTGATGAAGAAGTGCTGGACCAGAAACTCCTCAAATATGATTGGCTGCACCTGCACCACGAAGATTTTACCGGCCAGTACGGCAAAACATACCGGCAGTTCCGCAACCAGGATTGGTTTAGGGCACAGCGCCAGGAGTTAGAAAATATTGCCAAAAAGTACGGTTACAGCAAAGTTTCGCAGATGAAATTAGGTGTAGCCAAACGCATAAAAGAATACGTGGCCGGCGGAGGTTTTATGTTTGCTATGTGTTCGGCCACCGATACCTACGATATTGCCCTGGCCGCCGAAGGCATAGATATTGTAGATGCTATTTTTGACGGCGACGGCATAGACCCTAATGCCCAACAAAAGCTCGATTTTAACAAAACTTTTGCTTTTAAAGATTTCTGGTTAAACCTAAATCCTTTCGACGGCGAATTTTCGAGTATTGATAACCAGCGGCGGGAGCGAAACCTGTACGAACAAAATGATTTTTTTCAGCTGTTTACGTTTTCGGCGAAGTGGGACCCAGTGCCAACCATGCTCACGCAAAACCACGAAAAAACGATAAAAGGGTTTATGGGCCAGACTACCGCGTTTAAGAAAGAGCACGTAAAATCAGAAGCCACGGTTATGGGCGAAACCAAAGCAGCCAATGAAATCCGGTACATGAACGGCACTACCGGTAAAGGCACCTGGACTTTTTACGGCGGCCACGACCCCGAAGATTATATTCACGTTCCTGGCGAAGAACCCACCGATTTGGCCTTGCACCCCAACTCGCCGGGCTATCGCCTGATTCTGAACAATATTTTATTTCCGGCAGCTAAAAAGAAAAAGCAGAAAACCTAAAATATTACCGGAGGCGCTAACGTAGGTAAATGCCAGCTGTCAGGTAATATTATCATTAAAGCTTGCAGGGAATATTGTACTGACTAGAATATTCTGGCTTGATTATTTAACGGTAATTATATTAAACTTGCCTTCAATCCCTTGTCTAAGCTCTAGCTTAAAGTGCTGCCAGGAACTAGCTTGGAATACCCCAGATTAATGAGCAATTATAGGGTATTTCTTACGAAGCTATAAGCAATTTTTACGTTGATAATATTTTGTCGGCCGGGCTGGTTATAACCCGGAGTTATACAGAAATTGGTAGCTAATTTATACCTATAATATAAGGTGTACATGTATATTTAGGCTGCCACAATTATAGCAAGCTTAGTAGCCTAACCGAGCCGCTGGTTTTTCGTTTAGTTACTTACAGACTTTTCTTCTTTTTCTTATGGCTACCGATCCGGAATCTCCTAAAAATATATCGCGGCAAGACCAGCTAAAGCCTTACCTTAAATATTCGGGTTTAGGGTTCCAGATGATTGCTGTATTGGTGCTGGCCGCCTGGGGTGGCCAAACTTTAGATAACCGGCAAGGTAATACCAACCCCTGGTGGACCATTGGCCTAATGCTGCTGGGCGTTATTGCCTCCATGTACATGATTATTAAATCTGTAACAAAAAAATAGGTTTATACTTTTTGGCACGTAATTTTGTGCCAGAATTAAAACCAATGCCTTTTCTCCGTAATCTTATTATTTTATCAATACTCCTGGGTGCCGGCATGGGAGTGCTTATTCATTATACCGGTTATAAGTGGGTACATCCGTACGCCGGTTATATTTTAGTGTTCTTTGCCGCAATTACCGGTCTTACTTTTTACTTTATCCGGAAAGGCATTAGCCAGGATGCGGGCAGCTTTCAGCTTTATTATTTTGGTTCCTCGGTATTTCGGGTACTGTTGTGTATGTTCGTGGTTTTTTTCTACGTGTACTTTGCCACACAACGGGAATTACAGTTTGCGTCAAATTTCTTTCTGATTTATTTTATTTATACTGGTTTTGAAATCTATAGCATATTAAGTAACTTGCGCCGAATTTCGAAAAAGCAGGTATCGGAATGAAATTTAGAAGGCTAAATTTCACTTATAAGAAACTCTTAATGAAGAAGTTATTCTCAATATTTTTCTCCTTATTAACGTTTTCAGCTTTTGCTGCCGAACCAGCCGAAGAAGGCGGTAAATTTGACCCGGGGCAAATGATTACCCATCACATTGGCGATGAGCACAGTTGGGAATTTGCCCACGGCGCAACTTTGCATTTGCCGGTAATTTTATACGGTAAAAACGGTCTGGATATTTTTTCTTCCAGCAATTTCTACGACGAGCACGGCACCCTGAAACCGTACAACGGCTATGTAAAAGAGCACGGGCATATTTATTATGCCAACGAAGCAGGCGAGCCAATTGTAGAGACCGATGCCGAAGGAAAAGAGCATCATGCCGGGCCTTTGGATTTCTCAATTACTAAAAACGTGGCTTCCTTGTTCTTAAGCGTGGCTTTGTTGCTGATTATATTCTTTACTATTGCCGGCCGCTATAAAAGTAATGCGGGCAAAGCGCCTAAAGGTATTCAGTCTTTCTTCGAGCCCATTATTATATTTATCCGCGACGAAGTAGCCAAACCCAATATTGGTCCTAAATACGAGCGCTACGTGCCGTATTTGCTCACGGTTTTCTTTTTTATCTGGTTTAACAACTTGCTGGGCTTAATGCCAGGTGGTGCTAACCTTACCGGAAATATTGCAGTTACCTTGGTATTGGCGGTGTTTACCTTAATTGTTACCCTGTTTAGCTCTAATAAAGCTTATTGGGCACACATTTTTAAAACGCCGGGCGTGCCGGTAGCCTTGCTGCCGATTATGATTCCGATAGAATTGGTAGGCATTTTAACTAAACCTTTCTCTTTAATGGTCCGGTTATTTGCCAACATTACGGCCGGTCACATTATTATTCTGAGTTTATTTTCTTTAATATTTATTTTCGAGAGTGTTGCTATCGGGCCGGTAAGTGTGGCATTTGCCGTATTCATGAACTTCCTGGAGTTGTTTGTGGCTTTGTTGCAAGCTTATGTATTTACTTTGCTTACGGCCATGTATTTTGGCGGCGCCACCGAAGAACACGACCATGCTGATGATATGGGACATGGCGATGGTGGCCATCATTAATTAAGATTTTTTTATTTTTTTAACTCTATAATTTTAATACTATGTTATTAGCATTGTTGCTTCAAGCAGGATTAGGCCTGGGTACAGGTTTAGCCATTATGGGTGCCGGTATCGGTGCTGGTTTGGTTGCCCTGGGTGCCGGTTTAGGTATTGGTAGAATTGGTGGTTCGGCCATGGAGTCTATCGCCCGTCAGCCAGAAGCTACTGCCCGTATTCAAACTGCGATGATTATCGCGGCGGCTCTTATTGAAGGTGTTGCCCTGTTTGGTGTGGTAGTTTGTCTTCTTATTTCTTTCAAAGGCTAGTAAAGCCTGGCGGTTTTCAACGGTTCGGTTCTTAGGGCATGCCTTTGAGCGCGAACCGCTGAAAACCCAAAAAGAAAATTGCTTGCTGTTTTAAATATAGAGAAGAAGAATAAATATTTGGGTGGAGGCTATGCCTCTGATTTAATTTAAAATTAATCTTTTAAGTAATTAACCAATGGAATTAGTAACTCCGGGTATTGGCCTTATTTTTTGGCAAACCATTACATTTGTTATTGTATTGTTTTTGCTTTCTAAGTTTGCCTGGAAGCCCATTATGTCGTCTTTGCGCCAGCGCGAAGATTCTATTGAGTCGGCGTTACGCATGGCTGACCAGGCAAAGCTGGAGATGCAGGCTTTAAAAGCCGATAATGAAAAATTATTGCAAGAGGCCCGTAGCGAGCGCGACCGTATTTTACGCGAAGCTTCTGCCGCTGGTAATTCAATTATAGAGCAAGCCAAAGCCCGGGCCAACGACGAAGGTACCCGTATGATTGCTAATGCCCGCGAAGCCATCGACAACGAAAAGAAAGCTGCTTTAACCGAAGTTAAAAACATGGCCGCTACGCTCTCTATAGAAATTGCCGAACGTATTCTGAAGCACGAATTACGTGACCCGGTTGCGCAACAAGCTTTGGTGAACGATTATATTAAAGAAGTAAACTTGAATTAGTAGTTAGTAATTAGCAGTTAGGGCTTAGTTTTAAATTAAGTAATCTCTAATCAAGCGAATAACTAAAAACTAATAACTAAAAACTAAATACATGTCTGATATAAGAGTTGCTTCCCGGTACGCAAAATCTCTGCTCGACCTGGCCCTGGAAAAAGGTATTCTGGAACAGGTGCAGCAAGATATGAAGCTGTTTACCAAAACAGTAAAAGAAAACCGCGATTTTGCGCTTTTCCTGGGCAACCCCATTATAAATCACGGTAAAAAACTGGCCGTATTGCAAAGTTTATTTACTGGTAAGGTAAGCGATTTAACGTTAAAGTTTTTCCTGCTCTTAACGCAAAAAAACCGGGAAGCTGTTTTGGCCAGTGTTGCTGCCGAATTTGAGAAGCAGTACAACCAGCTAAAAGGCATTGAAATTGCCTACGTAACTACTGCTACGCCCCTTACTGCCGAACTCAGAACCCAGTTAGGACAGAAAATAGCCCAGCAAACCGGCAAAAGAATTCAACTGATAGAAAAAGTAGACTCCGGTTTAATTGGCGGTTTAATTTTACGTATTGGCGACACCCAGGTAGATGATTCTATCCGGACTAACCTGCGCAACTTAAAAAGTAAGTTTAAAGAAAATCCTTACATTAATAAGCTTTAATGGAATTCCGGCATAATGTAAACTGTTATAGCCAGAATAATCGCAAAGCTTTTATCATAATAAAACAGAATTAATAAAAATATATCATGGCAGAAGTAAGACCTGATGAAGTATCCGCAATATTAAGGGAACAACTATCCGATTTCCGAACCGAAGCCGAGCTACAGGAAGTTGGCACCGTACTGCAGGTTGGTGATGGCGTAGCCCGTATTTATGGCTTATCTAAAGCCCAGTCGGGAGAGCTTTTGGAGTTCGATAACGGATTACAGGCGCTCGTACTTAACCTGGAAGAAGACAACGTAGGAGCCGTAATGCTTGGCGACTACAGCGAAATAAAAGAAGGTGATACCGTAAAACGGACAAATAAAATTGCCTCAATTAAAGTAGGTAATGGCGTGGTAGGCCGGGTAGTAAATACCTTAGGTCTGGCTATTGACGGTAAAGGCCCGATAACCGGCGACCTGTACGACATGCCACTGGAAAGAAAAGCACCAGGTGTAATTTTCCGTCAGCCGGTAAATGAGCCTATGCAAACTGGTATTAAAGCGATTGACTCGATGATTCCGGTAGGCCGGGGCCAGCGGGAGTTAATCATCGGCGACCGTCAAACGGGTAAATCGGCCGTAGCCATTGATACTATTATCAACCAACGCGAGTTTTTTGAAAGAGGTGAGCCGGTTTTCTGTATTTACGTAGCCGTAGGCCAGAAAGCTTCTACCATTGCGCAGGTGGTAAATGCCCTGCAACAAGGTGGTGCCATGGATTACACTGTGGTAGTAGCCGCTGCCGCTTCTGATCCCGCGCCAATGCAGTTCTTTGCACCCTTTACCGGTGCGGCTATCGGCGAGTTCTTCCGCGATACCGGCCGTCCGGCTCTGGTAGTTTACGACGATTTATCAAAACAGGCGGTGGCTTACCGCGAAGTATCTTTGTTACTGCGTCGTCCGCCAGGACGCGAAGCATACCCCGGTGACGTATTTTATCTGCACTCTCGCTTGTTAGAGCGGGCCGCTAAAATTAACGCTTCCGACGAAATTGCCCGTAACATGAACGACTTACCCGAGTCGATTAAGCCTTTGGTAAAAGGTGGTGGTTCGTTAACTGCATTGCCAATTATCGAAACCCAAGCTGGTGACGTTTCGGCGTATATTCCCACCAACGTAATCTCTATTACCGATGGTCAGATATTCCTGGAAACCAACTTGTTTAACTCGGGTATTCGTCCGGCTATTAACGTAGGTATTTCGGTATCGCGGGTAGGTGGTAACGCTCAGATTAAATCCATGAAAAAAGTGGCTGGTACCCTTAAGTTGGATCAGGCGCAGTTCCGGGAACTGGAAGCATTTGCTAAATTTGGTTCTGACTTAGATGCCTCTACCAAACTTACCATTGAGCGGGGCCGCCGCAACCTGGAAGTATTAAAGCAACCGCAATTCTCGCCGGTATCAGTAGAAGAGCAAGTAGCTATTATTTACTGCTGTACCAACGGCTTGCTGGACGATGTGCCGGTAAACGAAGTAAGAGCTTTTGAAAAAGATTTTCTGGTAACGATGCGTACATCGCACCCCGATGCTTTAAAGTTATTAAAAGCCGGAAAGTTAGAAGACAGCGCAATTAGTGCTATTAAGCAAACGGCGAAAGATCTTTCTGCCCGTTATAGAAACCAATAGTTAAAAAGCACCTTGTCTGGTTTTAGTTAGGTAAGGTGCTTTATTTCTGTTTATTATTAGAGTTCCTTATTAAATAAGTAAAGCTAGTTTAGCTTAAGGCAATAGAAAAATAAATGGCCAGTTTAAAAGAAGTACGTAGCCGTATTGTATCGGTAAG
This sequence comes from Adhaeribacter sp., assembly GCF_057359045.1. NCBI lineage: Bacteria > Pseudomonadati > Bacteroidota > Cytophagia > Cytophagales > Hymenobacteraceae > Adhaeribacter > Adhaeribacter sp. Next base: position 17,674 of record NZ_JBMQUD010000020.1, on the reverse strand, counting down.
CTCTACCCAGCAAATTACCAAAGCCATGAAAATGGTGGCGGCGGCTAAATTAAGACGTGCTCAGGACAGTATTATCCGGATGCGCCCTTACGCCCAACGTTTGAGCAGCATATTAGCTAATTTATCGCGTCTGACGGATGATGCCGTACCCAATGTTTATAGCCAGAAACGTGAAATAAACCGGGTATTGGTAATAGCCATTACATCTGACCGGGGTTTGGCGGGTGCTTTTAATGCTAATATCAGTAAAACCGTAACCAGCCTGGTTAATGACAACTACAGAGCCCAGTTAGCCGCTGGCAATGTAGAAATTTTAACTATTGGTAAAAAAGGTAACGAGTCGTTAAGCCGCCGTGGATTTAAAGTGATAGGCAATTACACCAATATTTTTGCCAATTTATCTTTTGATACGGTACGGGAAGCGGCCGAGTACGCCATGGAACGTTTTACAACCGGATATTACGATCGGGTAGATATTGTTTACAACGAATTTAAAAACGTGGCCACCCAAATTATCCGGACCGAACAATTTTTACCGATTGAGGAGAATAACCCGGTAGAAGCAACCACTGCCGGTACGGTAACAGATTATATTTTTGAGCCAAACAAAGAAGAAATAATCCGGGAGCTGATACCAAAATCTTTAAAAATACAAGTATACAAAGCTGTGTTGGAATCGAATGCCTCGGAGCACGGTGCCCGAATGACGGCTATGGACAAAGCAACCGATAATGCCGGTGAATTATTGAAAGAGCTTAAACTTACCTATAACCGTTCGCGCCAAGCGGCAATCACTACCGAAATCCTCGAGATTGTGGGTGGAGCCGAAGCTTTAGCGGCCAGCCGGTAAGTTTAGTTAAGATATATTTAGAAACGCTCCTAAACCAGGAGCGTTTTTTTTATGTATTCATTTGGCTGATTTATGACATACAGATGCCCGCAAAACAAAATGCTTTATAACCTTCATCTTTCCCTTAAACCGAGGTAAATAAACATGGTTTATCAGATCAAAGCAGCAATCAGGCTGAAAAAGTAAATATTTATTTCAGCACAATTGAAGTAATGCGCTAATTATTCTTGGTTTTAAAGATTCAGACCGTATTATTTAATACACTTGCCGGAAATAACTGATTACTTCTTTTATTTCTTCCAGGGCTTCTGAACCGCCTAAACGGCTAATGCTTTTCTCCAGACTTTTTGCGGTTTTATCTAAGTTTTTCTTTTGTTCGGGCATGTTCAGCCATTTTAGATCGGCGGGGAACATAACAAAACGGAACAAAGGCTGGTAACGCGGGTGCTGCAATTGTGCTTGAGCCTCTTCTTCCAGTTCGGCAGCTTGCTCTTTTAGTACCTCATTATAAATATTCAGCTTTTCGTTGGTTAGCTGCTCTAAATTGCTTTCTTCTTTTTGCAGCCACTCCAGCTCTAAGCGCAAGAGCGTGTGCAGGTCATTTTTTTCGTAAGCGGCGGTAAGTTCGCGCATCCGTAACTCTTTATAAGCTTTCTGTCCGGGGTCTTGCTCTAAATCTGGGTGCAACACCTTGGCTAATTGTTTATATATCCGGCCAATGCTTTTGTTTTTAATTTCGGCCGCTTGTCTTTCCCGTTCTTCTTTTTCCCGTTGTTTTTTGGTCTTTTTACGTGCTGATTGCCGGTTTCCAAATGCATGGTTTTGCTCATTTACATGGTCTGCCATTTCCTGCATTTTCTGCATGAGGTCTTCTTCACTCATGTCGGGGTGTAGGTCGTCAAAATTCATCTGGAAACCGAAACTTTCGAACATATCCGTCATTTGGCTTTTCATCATTTCCAGGTCATGGTCGGCCGCTTCTTTTAAGCTCATGCCTTCCAATTCCTGAAAAATTTCTTGCAGTTCCGCATCCGGTTCTGCCGGATCTAAAGAAAGAATACTGTTAAGTTGGCTAATCAATATTTCTTTAAGTACCTGCTTATCTCTTTTACCTAAAGGCTTTTTAGCGGTATAAAAAGGGAAAAGCAACTTGACCATCTGCTTTCTCAATTCTACCGAATGCTGCTCCAGCGGATGGATGTGTTTACCATAATATTCTAATTTCTCGCCCAGAATCCGGTTTGTGTCGGTTATTTCCTGCTGAAGTCTTTCAATTCTTTTTACCAAACGGTTAAAGGTTTGCTGGGGCTTGCTGAGCACCTGGTGCTGTTGTTTACCAATAGTTAGCCCTTTTTCCGGGTTTGCTGTTTCCGGGGTAGCTTTCTTACGAGATTTTGGCATAAGAACTTAAATTAGAAAGTTTGTAACCGCACGATATGTTGGTATTTTATGATTTATAAGCTGAATAGCGCGCCATTGCTGCATAATATTTAAAGCAAACCAAAGTTAAACAATTGCTAAGAGGCAATATTTTACCAGTATTCAGGCTTTATACGGTAAAACCAAATTCTCTTTTGTCTGGTTAATCGGTTTATATCGTCTACATATACCCAAGCGTAGCGGGCCAGATATTGCGCTGGTCAGAAGCCGCGTCTAGCTAGAGTTTCTTCAAACTCTTCGGCGGGCACCTTAAAAGAAGCTGTGGGCGGCACTGAATCAGGCGAGGTAGTTAGAAACATTTTATTGCCCACGTTAAAACACAAGTGGTCTTCCCATTTAATATCATGTGTTACACTGGTTAAGTTACCGCAAATCTACTGTAGGTCCTCTATGGTCAGGTATTACTCGTTAAACCTGAAACCTATTATTAGTTGTTGTAATAATATTTAGAAAGCCTTGGCCAATTGTAATCCGCCCCAGGTGGCCAGCAGGCATAAGGCTACACTCATAAAAATATTACCCAAAGCCAGTAAGGTTTGGCCATTCCGGAGCAAAATAAGGGTTTCGCTGCTAAACGTTGAAAAGGTACTAAAGCCGCCGCAAAAGCCTACTGCTAACAGCAATTTTAAACCCGGGTTAGCAATAGCTTTAAAATTTTGGTAGCCGAGAAAAAAACCTAAAATTAAACAAGCTAAAATATTAATCAGGAGCGTAGCAACCGGGAAAATTGTAACCGAATTAAAATAAAATAGCCGGCCTAAACCAAATCGACACATACTGCCCATGCCCCCGCCTATAAAAACGAGTAAAAAATCTTTCATACCAACGAAGTTAAAATTTATTCTTTAAAATGCGGCGTTTTGCACTTTTGACTAAAATCCGTATTTATTTTAATTAGCAGCAACTTAGCTACCTGCATGTATTAAAGAAGTCTTTAATCGTTTATGGGTGGGGCGGACGATGTAATGGGTTGGGAAGTAATATGTAAAGTAGTTGTTAAATAGTTTAGCAAGCTCTCTACACTGGCTGGCTGACACCGGAAGGCTATGTAATTATCTGGTCGAACGAGATAAAAAGCATCTTCGGTAATGCCAAATAAAGAATAAACCGGATGATTGTGCTCATGCGGGTAAATCAAATACGTTTTTACCAGTTGGGGTAAATAGGGTTGCAATGCCGTTTCTAACTCCTCTTGTAGTTGTTCGGCCCGGTCGGTACCAAAGCTGCTTTTAAAGATGAGTAAAGTAAAATAGGGGTTTCGTAACAACGAATAAATACTCACCAGCTTTTCGTAATCGTAACTAAAAACCTGGGTAAAAGGTACCCGGTCGCCAGGTTGGGGCGCTTCTTCCGGGAAATGATTGCCTTCTGCTGGTGTTACCGAGAGCCGGCTTTTTCGGTACCGAATACCAATTTGCGAAACCCGCCGGAAAAGTTCGGCCCGCAGTACATTAGGACGCAAAAATTTACCCAGCAGGTAAGGCAATATTTTTAAACGCATAAAACGTAAAAAGAAATTTTTACTTATTAACAGGCTAAAAGCCCGGTCGGTGGTGGCTACTAAGGTTTTGGCTATGGGCAAGCGCTCGGCAGAGTAGCTGTGCAATATTTCTTCCGTAGCCGACCCATGTAGCACCAAAGCCAATTTCCAGGCCAGATTGTACGCATCTTGTAAGCCGGTATTCATGCCCTGGCCACCTACGGGGCTATGTATATGCGCCGCATCGCCTATTAAAAAACAGGCCCCCTGGCTAAAATGCCGGGCATACCGGTGGTGTACTTGGTACGTCGAAAACCAGGACGTATCCGTGAATTGTACCGCAATGCCCAGTTGCTTTTGCAGGTATAAAGCTGCTTGCTCAAAAGTAAGGTTAGGTTGGTTTTGTAAATGGGGTGGTACCATACTAACTACCCGGTACCGCTTGTGGCCCGCCAACGGGAAAAAGCCGGCAAACGTTTTATCGGCCAGGCACAGAAATATTTCATCGTGGTTATACGACCAATTTACCTGGGTATCGGCTACTAAAAAAGTATGCTCGTAAGTACCACCCGTAAACGGCATGTCTAACGTTTGTCGCACCTGGCTGCGGGCACCATCGGCCCCAACCAGGTAATCGCAGGTAACTTCTTCTTCCGAGATGTCTTTGTAATGCAACGTAGCTCTTATCGGGATTTTGGCAGGCTTAAGCTTGCGGAGTTCGGTTTGCCATTCTACATGTACGTGGTAGCGAGCCAGAAATTCCAGCAAAATGCGTTCAGTTTGGCTTTGCTCCAGCATAAAAACATACGGGTAAGGACTCTGACCCGCGCCAATGCCGTGCAAATTAATATTTTGAATCCAGCGGCCCTGAACAATAAAGTTTAAACCAGTAGCTGTTTGGCCGGCCTTTAAAGCATCTGGCGCAATACCCATTTGTTCAAATATTTCGAGTGTGCGGGCTTGTACCGCTAACGCTTTCGACTTATCGGTGGGGCCGCTGCGCCGGTCTATAATCCGGAACGACAACCCCCGTATGGCTAACTGGCAAGCCAGCATTAGGCCCGACGGACCGGCCCCCACAATTAGCACGGGAATATGTTTTCTGGATTTGGCCATGTAGCAAAGATACGTAAAGGTTCGGCTCCCGGCCGAAGCAGACTTTAAAAGATAAGCCCATTAATATATTACGTAAATACCTGTACCAATATTGGCTTTATAATAGGGTTATAGCGTTGCCGGGAAAGAAACTGGCTTTATTTTAAATATTAGTGATTGATAGCCAAAGAGCTGTATAAATTACTAAATTTTAGTAACAATGGGATTAAAAGCTTTGGCCGAAACTTTCACCTGGTCGCCGGGCCGCAGGTTTACTACTTCGTTGGGGGTAGCAATGGTTTGAATAATATTATTGCCGATTAAAATATCCAGAATAAAAACAACTTCGTTCGCCCGTATATTTAATATTTCGCCGATTAGCTGAATTTTACTACTGAGGCGTTCTTGCCCGATTACCTGCGCGGGTGTACCCTGGGCCATAACCTGGCCATTATCGAGGTGAATAATATAGTCGGATAAACGGTAAATTTCGGATAGTTGGTGACTGACGAGCAGGGTAGTGGTCTGGAAGCTTTTGTGGAGCGCATATATTTCGTTTTGCAAAGCCTGGCGCATTTCCAGATCTAAAGCCGAGAGCGGTTCGTCGAGCAATAAAATAGGTGGCCGCCGGACCAAAGCCCGCAGCAAAGCCACACGCTGTTGCTGTCCGCCCGATAAGGTTGCTGGTTTACGGTTGGCGAGGTGCTGTAAATCGGCACGTTCGAGTAAATTATCAATTAATTGGTTATCAGGTTGCCCCGAAAAAGCATATTGTAAATTTTCGCGGACCGTCATATTTGGGAACAAGGCATAATCCTGGAACACAAAACCCAAATGTCTTTTTTGCGGCGGCAGGTTAATTTTCTGGGCAGTATCGAGCCATACTTGTCCGTTTACCGAAATATAACCCGCATCGGGCGTAACCAACCCGGCCAATATTTTAAGAATAGTGGTTTTGCCTGCCCCCGATTTGCCGTAAAGCGTATAAAAACTGCCCGCTTCCAGTTCCAAGTCTATAGCTAAATCGGTTTTACCGGCGGCCATCAGTAAGCTTTTCCGGATATTTATTTTAATCATGGCGCAGGTAATATTTTAAGGTAGCGGGAGCCAATGGTCTATAATCAGGCAAATTAGGACCATATAAAAGTCAAAGCCAATTTATTTTAAGCTGGTTTCCTGACGGAAATATAACCTGAATTTTTAGAAAGGCTTTACTAGTTTTTTATTCAGGAGGTAAACCGTGAGCAAAATGCCGAAAGCGAGTAAGAGTAAAATAATTGAATACACATGGGCGGCGGCAAAATTTAAAGTTTCTACTTCGTGGTAAATGGCAATGGACACTACCCGGGTTTCGCCGGGAATACTACCGCCAATCATGAGTACCAAACCAAATTCGCCGAGGGTATGGGCAAAAGATAATACGGTGCCAGTAAGCAAAGCAGGTTTAATGTTGGGCAGCAGCACCCGGAAAAGGGTTTGTATTTTAGAGTGCCCCAAGGTATAAGAGGCTTCGGTTAAAGTGGCTGGCAACCCAACCAACCCGGCCTGCAGCGGCTGCACCATAAAAGGTAAACTGTAAATAATAGACCCAATTACCAGACCGGTAAAAGAAAACACCAGCGACAAGTTAAAATATTCACTTAAAACCTGGCCCAATGCACTTGCGGGGCTAAAAGCCAGCAGCAAATAAAAGCCCAGCACCGATGGTGGCAGCACCAACGGCAAACTAATAATAGCTTCGGCTACCGGTTTTAAACGCGACTTGGTACGGGCCAGCCACAAGGCCAGGGGCAAACCTAAAAACAAGAGTAAAGCGGTGGTTAGAGCAGCCAGTTGCAAGCTAAGCCACAAAGGTTGCCAATCTATCTGCATGTTAAAAAGCCGTTTCCTGTAAAGAAATTTCGTTCGATTTTACCAGGCCCACTACCGCATCGCCTACAGTTAGTTGTAATTCCTGGGCCGAACGGGTAGTAATAATGGCGCACAGCATTTGCCCTTTAAAATTTAGTTGTACGCTCGTCAGGATTTTACCGCTTTGAATAGCCTGAATAATACTCGGAAAGCGGTTGCGTAAACTTAAACCCCCGGTTAAATTTTTAGCGATGGCCATTTCGGTTTCTTTAAAAATAATGGTAACCGCTTGGTTAGATTTTAAGTAAGCCGCTGTTGCGGGGGTATCTATTACCAAAGCCGAAAAATTTTCGTGGTGGGCCGCTACCGTAACCAACGAAATATCCTGCGCCGATTCTACAGCGGTAATGATGCCGGTAAGCTGGTTCATAACTTATTTTTTATCGGGTAAGATAACCGTATTTCCGGAAAATAGCTTGAGCTTGGGTACCGAATAAATAATTGTAAAATTGCCGGGCTTTGGCCGGATTGCGTTTTTGCGACGATTTTAACAGGGCGGCACTCTGGGCAATCTGCGGGTAAGATTTTGCCGGCAACGCCAGCCACTTGCCTTGGTTTTGCATTTTGGGTTCCAGCACTATGGCTTTGGCCGTAAAACCCACATCGGCCGCACCCGATAGTACGTATTGATTTACCTGCGCTACGCTTTCGGCAAATATTAACTTAGCTTGCACTGCCTGGTCGAGTTTATAATAGGTCAGGGCTTTCAGGGCGGCTTGTCCGTAAGGAGCTAATTCCGGATTGGCAATAGCAATTTTTTTTACTTCAGGTTGCAACACAACCTTTATACCGGGTGTTAAATCCAGGTTTTTATTCGTCCAGAGTACCAGGCTGCCGTAAGCATAAATTTTAGGCGGATCGGCCAGCAAACCTGCCTGCTGCAAGGCTTCGGGATATTGGGTATCGGCCGAAAGAAATACATCGAAGGGCGCGCCTTGTTTTATTTGGGTGGTAAGTTTACCCGATGAGCTTAAGATAAGTTCTACTTTTTGCTGGGTTTCTTTTTCGTAAGCAGTTTTAATTAATTGGGCTACAAACTGGGCATTGGCGGCTACGGCCACCCGCAAAGGCTGTTCGGGAACCGGCGAACCAAACCACCCGGAAATTAAATAAAACAGCAGATACAAAAACATAAGCTGATTGGGAATTAATACATTAAACGTAGAACCCTTACGTTAATATCAGGTTAAAGCAGGCCGGTAAGTTACTCATTTTTTTGTTGGGGCGGCATTTCGTTTTACCAAAGAGCCTGCTCGTTTTTAAAACAGATATTTTAAGTTACTAAGCCTATACATTTTATGTTAAAAAATCTAAAAAGCAGCGGGAGTATGTTATCTTTGTAACGCTAAAAAAAGCAACAAAAAGCCGATTTCACCAGCAAACCTTTAAGTAAGGCTAATATTTTTAAGAAAATATTGATTTATTTGCCGAAAAGTATTGTGATTTTTTATTTGGTATTAAGGCTGGGCTTAGTTTAACGTATAAACCCCGCCTGCTTATTTGGTGTTTGGGGTAAAAGCAACAGAAAGCGCTATCAAGGTATTACAAAAGAGCCTGTTACAAAGCCTGATTGCTACCCAGTAATAGTAAATGCTGAACAAATAAAAAGAACAGTGGCGAGACTGGTAAACCCTGTACTAAACAAATTTAATTTCGTATAAAACCCGGAGCCTTAAAAATAGATAGCAGATGCGCTGGTGGTAAAGTGGCTCCCGCACCAGCATAGATAAAAGTTTAAGTTACATGACAAGAAAAAACAACCCCTGGCATAGTGTAAATTACGGCGAGAATGCACCATCAGAAGTTACCGGCATTATAGAAATACCGAAAGGATCTAAAGCCAAATACGAGTTAGATAAAGAGAGTGGTTTGCTTAAGCTAGACCGGGTATTATTTTCATCTATCCATTACCCCGCTAATTATGGCTTTATTCCGCAAACGTATTGCGACGACCAGGACCCCTTAGATATTCTGGTTATTTGCTCCATAGATGTGCAGCCTATGTGTATTCTGGAAGCCAAAGTAATTGGGGTTATGCAAATGATAGACAATAACGAAGAAGACGACAAAATTATAGCGGTGGCTAAAAACGATATGTCGGTAAACCACATAAGCGATATATCGCAACTGCCGCCCCATACCTTACTCGAAATTCGCCGGTTCTTCGAAGATTATAAAAAGTTAGAAAACAAAGAAGTAATTGTAGAGCAATTCCTGGGCCGCGAGCAAGCCTACGGTATTATCCAGAAAAGCATTGAATTATACAACAATACTTTCCGGAAAGATCAGTTACAAGAAGTTTTGTAGTTTCTTAGCTATTGCAGGGGTAATTATTCCTGAATTTATAAGGATAAACCGCTAAAATAATAATCAGGATTTGTAGCCTGTTAGCCATGGTAGTTAAATGCTGCTGTACTAACAGGCTTATTTCTTTTATAGCTTTGCCAGGTATCGTATTTATTAGCTGGTGTTATACTAAATAAACATGAGCCAAATTTTAAAATATATTTGCTTCCCAATTATTTTAAAAGCGTAGAAACTTAAGTAAGCATAATTTAAAAAACCAATAATTGAATTTTCTGGTACCAGGTTTAATCAGGATTGCCGGCCGGTATTTATTTTTTGGCAATATATTTATTGCTGCGTGTGCTTTTTGCCTTTGCTGGGCTACCTGTATTTTACTGGGGCAGCCTTTGCCGGTGCAATTGGCATTATTTGTTTTTTTTGCCACCTGGTTGCTTTACAATTTTGATAGCTTGTTGCCTTCTAAAAGACAGCAGCAAGTAAAGTTTTCGCGCCGGCGGGCCTGGGTACAGGTGCACCAATCGGAGTTAGTTTACGCGTTAATATTGGCCGCCGGGATAGCGGTATACTTGTTTTTCCAGACCCTATACAATAAACATTGTTTATTGCTTTTAGGGCATCTAGCTATTCTTTCTTTGCTGTATTCGGTGCCGGTAGTGCCGGTGCGGGGTAAATATTGGCCCTTGCGCCACATTCCTTTACTTAAATCTTTTTTAATTGCTTATGTCTGGACCTGTGTAACGGTATGGTTGCCTTTACTGGCCAACCAGCAAGCCATATTCACGTCTCTGGTTTGGGTACTTTTTGCTCAGCGCTTTTTGTTTTTGCTGGCCATTACCATTGTTTTCGATATCCGGGATATAGAGCGAGATAAAGCCACGGGCACCGTTACTTTGCCCGGCACCATAGGTGTGCAGTGGGCTAAATATTTAGCCTGGCTGAGTTTACTGTTATTTGCCTTACTGGTGGTTTTTATTCCGGAAAAAGATGATGCCTTGGCATTGGCTTTATCGGGGGGAATTACGGCTTGGGTGGTAGCCAGCGCTGGCCCAGACAGAAGTGAATACTTTTATGCCGTGGCCGGCGATGGCATGATGCTGCTGCAACTGTTATTATTGCTGGTGTTTAAGGTTTAACAACCACGCTAAGGTAAAATCCGGTAAATGCCGATTTGTTCGTTTTTGTGTACGCGCGGGTTTAGCCGGTGCAGTACCTGGTCGTACAAAGATGGGTTAATATTATGCTCCAGTTTAAGATGGGGGTATAATTGCTGCACCCGTGCCAATCGGCTGGGGAGTTCGTCCTGGCCCACTACTACCAGGTAATTGGGCGTATAACCCGGCATAATTTCGGCTTTTAAAGAATCCAGGCTTTTTTTATCGTTTAAGCTGTAAACCAGCACAAAATCATTGGGTAGGGGCTTAGTTGCTTTAAACTGATGCCATCTGTTTTTGGGGTCTTGCTTAAAGTCTTCGGCTTGGGCACTTATGCGGCCCAGGTAAAACAAGGGTGGCATTTTTAGACTATGGTTGCCAAACTCCAGCAAAATACCGTGCAAATTGGGCTTCTGCGACAAGTATACCAACGGCGCAACCCGGCTTTTTTTAGAATAAGTTAAAGCCATGGCCAAAGCTACCAATATATTAAGTACCCAGAAAAAAGTCCAGCAGGCTGCTAGTAACCTGGGTTTGCGCAGCCAATAACCCGACTGCCGTACAAAGCTTTGCCAGCCAATTACGCCCAGAATCATGATGAGCGGATATAAAGGAAGAATAAATCGCTCTTGCTTATTCGGGAATAAAGAATGCGCTACAAAAAAAAATAGTGCTCCCCAAAATAGCATGGGTGCCAGTTTAGCGGTACGGGAATAGCCTACCAACAAGAAAACGCTAATAGGCGGCACCATAAAGCCCAGCAAGGTAAGTAAAAACCGGTACCAGGGGCCGGTACTAAAATCCTGGGCGTGGCCCGAATTGTACACAAAGTAAGTAACAACCGAGTGAAACGGATAATCGAAAAAGATATAATCTATGGAGCCCTGGATAAGCGTGGCCAGCACCAAAAAGCCCAGGCCAAAGGTAAGCAGGGCCAGCCACTGCCGTTTGTAAAGCAACACCAAGCCAATGCCGCCGGCTAATAAAATAGTATGGTACCGGAAAACAAAAGCTAGTGCAAATAAAGCGCCGGCGCTAAAGTAATTTTTCAGGTTATTGGCTTTGCCCGCTTTAAGCAATAGGTAAAAACCAGCCAGGTAAGGTGGTATGCAAACCATTTCTACAAGGTTGCGCACGCTCATAAAGGGCATAAACCACATTAAAGCCAGCATTAAACCTACCAGCCGCGCCTGGCGCTTATCTGCTAATAAAGCGGTAATTTTATAGCCAAAAAAAACTATCAGCAAAGAATAGCCGCCGTGCAGTAAACGCACCACCAGCATTTTACCCTCCGGACTAGTAAAACCAAGCTGGTTGCAAAGGTAAAACAAGGCATAATGGAGGCCGGCGTAAAACATACTGTGCCGGGGCGGCAAACCTTCGTTTAGCCAGGTAGGTATGCCATACACCCAATCCTGGGCAATGGAAATAATATCAAAATGATCGTCGTGAAAAGCAAAACCCTTGGAAAATACGGCGGCAATTAACCGGATAACTAAAGCAATTACCATGACTACCGTTAGCGACGTAACGTAACGGTGGTGAATACCCACTTGGTCGGGGAGGGCATTGGTGCCGTAAACCGTTTTAGGTGGCGAGTTGCGCAATTGCATGAAAAGAGCCTTTAAAATTAAGCCGCTTTGGGGCTGTAAACTAATTATAAATTTAGGTTTTGGGGCTAGATTATAGCGCCGATGGTATGATTTAGCCCTTAGGCTACTGTTTTACCGCGACAAAGGTATTTCTATTAACCCGAAACCGAAAAAATAAAATTAAATTATTAGCGGTAAGTAAAGCGTAGATTCTGAATAATTAAGATAACGGACGCAGAATAATTTGGCTATTGCCGCCAGACCTTATCTTTGCCGCATGAAAGAAAAATCTTCTTTTAAAAAAGGTCTGAAAATAAGCGGCGGGGCGGTGCTTTTAGTCGGGCTGGCAATTCTGTTGGGCTACCATTTATATTGGCAGGGGCAAATAAATTCCCTTACACCTACGCATAAAAAAGTACAGGTAATTGGGCATGCCGGCCGGGGCTTTTATTCGCCACTTAACCCATTCAATCCTTACCCGGCCAATAGCCTCACCTCGCTGCTGACGGCTTTAGAGGAAGGCGCAGTGGGGCTGGAGGTTGATATACACCTGAGTCAGGACAGCGTTCCTATTCTTTACCACGATCCGCAATTAAATACCATGAGTACGGGTACCGGCCTAATCGAAGAAAAACCGGCGAAAGAAGTAATTGGTTTGCCGTACCAAGGGAATTCTTTTTATGATTTGTTTCACCAGGAAAAAATTATTGCCTTAGAAGATTTAGTCCGCCATTTTCAACATTATCCGGATATTCCTTACCTGCACCTCGATTTAAGGCAAGAAGGGCCGGCGCGCCACGCCTTGTATGCCCGTTCGCTGTTAAAATTATTCCAGCAATACCATTACCCTGTACAAAAGCTCACTTTTATATCTCCCGACCCGGTTTTATTGCAAACTATTCGGGAGGCAGAGCCCAAAGCCGCTTATTTGCTGGATATGGTCGATGATTTTGAAAAAACGTTGGCTATGGTACTGCAACATCAATTGCATGGTTTGGTCATGAATAGCCGCACCATGGATACTGACAAAATGCAGCAGGCACGGGCGCATAATCTGCAGGTGGTGCTATTTGGGCCTAAATCCAGTGCCTCTATTTACAAAAGTATTTTGCTGCAGCCCGATGCCATAGAAGTAAATAATGTGGCGGCCATGGCTAAAATGGTAAAATGAACTGGGAAACGATTGGCCTTGCTTTATAGGTAATATTTCGGGCAAAAAGCCGGGCGTAAAACACCCGCAATAGCCGCTCAGAATACTGTGCTATGGCGCGACAGGCATTACTTCTTTCTCCTCCAGAAATAAAATATTCGCCCGGATGCTTTCGGGCGATAGTTCTTCTAAAACTGGCTGCGGTTTAGATAAATTTAACAGATAGCCACTGTATCCGTTCAGGTTGGCCAAATCGTGGGTAATACACAATACAATTTTATTTTGGGTAGTTACCCATTGGTGCAACAGGCTAAATACCCGCTTTTTGTGGTAAATATCTAACTGCTGGGTTGGCTCATCGAGGAGGCAGAGCGCGGCATCCTGGAGCATTAACTGGGCCAGCCATACCAGTTGTTGCTCGCCGCCCGATAGCTCCGTAAACTCCCGGTTTAGTAAATGGCCAATTTCCAGGTGGTGCAGGAGTTGGCTTACGGCCGCGTAATCCAGGTCGGTATATTGCTGAAAAAATCTTTTGTGCCGGAACAAGCCCATCACTACCAAATCGCGGACCCGGATAGGAAAATTAACCGTATTTTTTTGGGGCAAATAAGATAAAATGCCCGCACTGGCCGGATTGGAATGGGGTAGCAACAGCCGGTTATTTACGAATATCTGGCCCTGATAAGGCAAACTGCCCGTTAAAGCTTTAAAAAAAGTAGATTTTCCGGCACCGTTATGCCCCACAATAGCTACAAACGCGGGTACTGGTACACAAAAGAAAAGGTTGCGGATAAGAACACGCTGTTCGTAGCCCGCAACCAGGTTTCTAACTTCTAACATATTTTAATTATGAATCAAAAATTAGAAATTAAAAATGCTGAAATTTTTAATCCATAATTCTTAATTCCTAATTAAAATTAGTACTCATCCTCATTAAACATGAAGTCTTCCTTGGTTGGATAATCTGGCCAAACTTCCTCAATATTTTCATAAGGCTGTCCGTCGTCTTCGAGGGCTTGCAGGTTCTCTACTACCTCCATCGGCGCGCCCGAACGAATTGAGTAATCGATCAATTCGTCTTTTGTTGCCGGCCAAGGGGCATCTTCCAGGTATGAGGCTAATTCCAGTGTCCAATACATATCATTTTCTCCTTAAGTAACTTTAAAAAACTGTTTGCAAAATTTAAAAAAAAATTATCAAAAACAAATATCAATTTTATTAAATATAGATGTCTGTTATGTTTTATTTTTAACTGACAACGAGTAAACCAAGCCAAATGTTTGATGCTCCTTTAATATTTTGTTTAACTTAAAGTTTAACAAAGTTATAATGAACTCCTACCTGTAAACCGCCAAATAGGTTATACCGCAATATGTAGTGGTCCAAGTCGTAGGCATCGCGGGTGGTTTCGGTATCGCGTATGTCGCGGAAACCGTAATTAAACCGTACATTAGCAGATAGATACATTTTGTCGGTAATGTCTTTTTCCAGGCCTAAACCCAATACTACCGTGGGGTCTACGGCATGAAAACCTCCGGCATCTTTGGTTAAGGATTGGTTCTTTTGTTTATGCGCCAGGGTGTAAGTACCCGCCGGAATGGTTTTGGTGCTGCCACCGGCAATGGTAGCCGTAGTAGTTTTGTCAAAGCGGTTTGTTTCTTGGCCTTTAATTAAAAAACCAACCTGCGGACCAAAAAAGAGGTTGAACCGGGTAGCATCGCCGGAGGCAAATTTCCAGAGCAAGGGCAGTTGCAGGTAAGTAAGGGCAATATTTTTTTTGCCTACCGCATTGCCGGCATCGTCGGTGAGGGTATATTGCTGGCCTTGGCTAGATAAATAAGCCTCTATAAACGTATCGTGGCGGTCGTTAAATTTATAGCCTACCTGCAAGCCTACCGGTGCCATTCTAAAGGTTTTGCGGTATTTGTAATGCTGGTTATTTTCTTCTTCGTTATCCACCTTAATCCAGGTGCTGTTGAGGGCCGTAGTTAAACCCACATGAAAATTGCCTTTTAGTTTACGGGTTTGCTGGGCATAAACAACTGTATCTTGGGCTTGTACCGAAAGCGCAATAAACCAGCAACCCAAAAGCAGAAAGAAGTAACGGACTTTAATCATAAAGGGCGTATTACAATTACCAAAGTTTGGTTATGTATACGCCCTTTACAAAGGTTGAAGTTACAGTGCTGGTTATTCGCCGGCGGGCTGTTGTTTATTTTTAATAAGGTCGATGAGCTCTTGCTTGGTTTTAATTTTGCGGTTAAACCCTCTGATTTTGCTTTGCAGCATATTCCGGAAGGTTTCGTTACCGGGTGTATCGGCCAGTTTACCTAAATTGGTTTCGAGTACTTCCAGTTCCTGCTTATCAGATTTAATAAATTCGCGCAGTGCGTTTACCCGTAGCGTTACGTGCTCGGCAGGGTTGGTTTTGCCGCCCATATTTTTCTTGCGCAGGTAATGTTCCAGGCTGCTCATTTCAAATATTTTATCGCAAGCCACAATAAACCGTTCCCACAACCGGTCCGATTCTTCGCCTTTTACGGGTCCTACGGTTTTCCAGGCGGCTTGTAATTCTTTAGCCCGGGGCACCGCCTTTTGCACTTCGCTGTTAATCAAAGCTTCGGCTTCTTCTACCAAATCGCGTTTTTTAGCCAGGTTTTCCTCAAAATACCGGTCTTTCGATTCGGTTTTGGTTTGGGTAATGCGGTTTTTCAGGCGTTCGAAGAAATGATTATTTGCTTTCCGGAAGCGGTTCCAGAGGTCGTTGGTGGTTTTGCGGGGCAAATTGCCGCCAATTTGTTTCCAGGCTTGCTGGTACTCTTTCAGCTTTTGGGTAGTGCCCTCCCAATCTTCGGAGTTTTGGATAGCCTCGGCTTTATGAATTAAATCTTTATACTTATCCAGGGTACGATTCAGCAAGCTTTGCTTGTCTTCGTAAAAATCTTTTTTACGCTGGAAAAAGGTTTCTACAGCATTCCGGAAGCGTTCTTCTATTTCATCGGCAATGGCTTTATCTACCGGACCGGTTTTAATCCAGTTCTGGCGAATTTCTTTTAGCTTTTCGGTGGTGCCTTTCCAATCGATGCTGTCCTGCAACGCTTCGGCCTCAGTAATCAGGGCTACTTTGGCGTTCAGGTTTTTATCGCGGTTGCGGCTAATCGATGCCTTTATTTCGTTTTCGGCTTGGGTAAGTTGGTTGTAAATAGCTTCAAAATCGCCTAGCGCATCGTATTTTTCAACCTGCTCTTTCAGGTGCATCACCTTCATCAGAAAAGAGCCTTTGTTTTCCGACTCTTCTATTTTAGCCAGCAGGGCATTTACCTTTTCCCGAAACATTTCGAAACGGTACGCAAAATATTGCAGCGACTCTTCTTCTACGTCTTTTACTTCGCCAACCTTACGGGCCGGATAATTCATGAAGGGCTTAAGCCAAACCTCGTTGTTTTGTATAAAACCGTATTGGCGGGCCTCTTCCAGATAGTCTTTATTTTCCATTGACCGGATGAACAAAAAAATTTTACAAGTTTACAACTTTATATTATTCCAAAAGCCGGTAGCTCCTGTTTTTTCCGATATTTGTACCGGGAATATCTCAAAATATAGGCGTTAGAATATACTTAATGCCGGGTAAAAAGTTTTTATAATACTGGTTTCAGGTTGTTTTCCTTACCCGACTTACCTTAAATTTGCTTTTTTACGGCTGCAAGCCGGTAGTGATCATCTAAGCAGCGCCTATTTTCTATAAATAGTGCTTTGAGCAGTTAAATTTAACTGGTTTTAGTTAAAACGAATATTTTACGAAGAAAAACGAAATGAGCGAAACAGTTATTTTTTCAATGGCGGGTGTAAATAAAATTTATCCGCCGCAAAAACAGGTTCTTAAAAATATTTATCTTTCTTTTTTTTACGGTGCAAAAATAGGCGTACTGGGTTTAAATGGTTCGGGAAAATCTAGCCTGTTAAAAATTATTGCCGGCGTAGATAAAGCTTACCAGGGCGATGTTGCTTTTTCGGCGGGTTATTCGGTAGGTTACCTGGAACAAGAGCCGCAGCTAGACCCCACCAAAACCGTAAAAGAAATTGTAGAAGAAGGTGTGGCCGAAATAGTAGCCCTTCTAAAAGAGTTCGACGAAATAAACGAAGCCTTTGCCGACCCTGATGCCGATTACGATAAACTTTTAACCCGCCAGGGCGAGGTGCAGGAAAAACTAGACCAGCACAATGCCTGGGAACTGGATAATAAACTGGAGCGGGCCATGGATGCTTTGCGTACACCCGCAGGTGAGGCCATTATAGGTAATCTATCGGGTGGTGAAAAGCGCCGCGTGGCTTTGTGCCGCCTGTTGCTACAGGAGCCCGATGTTTTATTACTGGATGAGCCTACCAACCACTTAGATGCCGAATCGGTGTTATGGCTGGAGCAACATTTGCAACAGTACAAAGGCACCGTAATTGCCGTAACCCACGACCGGTACTTTCTGGACAACGTAGCCGGCTGGATTCTGGAACTGGACCGCGGCGAAGGTATTCCGTGGAAAGGAAATTACTCGAGCTGGCTGGAGCAAAAAGCCGCCCGTTTAGCCAAAGAAGAAAAGCAGGAAAGCAAGCGCCAGAAAACCTTACAACGCGAGTTAGAGTGGGCCCGCATGTCGCCGAAAGCCCGGCAAGCCAAATCAAAAGCCCGTTTGGGTAATTACG
>NZ_JBMQUD010000019.1:0-13151 GCF_057359045.1 Adhaeribacter sp. | reverse complement strand
TAACTCTTTCGTAAAAGCAATGCTGTGCGAGGTATCTAAACCAATAATGCCTACCCGCTTGCCTTTTGTTTTTTCTTTACCAAATGCCGGACCGGTGCTTAACTGTAAGCCTAAACCAATGCCAGCTACGGCCGCTGTTTTCATAAATTCTCTTCTATCAAAAGATTTTTTCATGGTGTTAGTTTAAAAGAGTTTAACATATCTGAGCGGGCTTATTAGTGCCTTTGTTCCGGCCGCTATCGTTTCTTTAGTATGTATCTTTTAACTGCTGATTTTTAACCCGGTTTAAGGACGAGGATTATTTGCTCCTTTAAAATTTTTAGTAATGTCCCGTTCAGCCATAACCCAGTTATAAAATATTCCGAAAACTAAGACGGGGTCATAGTTCGGGTAACCTGCCTGTCATTAAAACCAAACGTCTGTTTCTAAAATCGGGAAACCAAAGACGTTGGCGTTAAAACTGTTGTGGCTACTTAAAACTTACTTAAAATATTACCCCGCCAATAAAGCTGTATAGTACAATAAATATTTAATCTAAGTATGCCTGTTCCAAACCAAACCCTGCAAATCGTGTACGTACCCGAAGGTACGAAATAATTTATATATTTAATTTTTTTCTACTTTTTTATTTTGTTAATATTTAATAATCAGGCTAGATTTCTTACAAATTATCGGGCATCTCCAAATAAAATTTAAAGATTCATGCCAAACCGCAGTTGCCCCAATTTATTAGCTTGCTGCTTTACCAGACCGTATTATTTGGCTTTTGCTTTATATGCCTGGTGCAAAATAATTTTAAAGGGTGCACCTTCTTCAAAATCATAAATATAGCCTTTGGTATAATCCTGGGGTACCCGGGCAGTGCGCACCACCATGGTTGGCCCCTGATAAGCCTGTACAAACGATACCGGCCCGCAAAATACCTTCGTCTGTTTTCCTTGCCGTTTCACATCCTGAATAGTATAACATGCATCGCGCTCACCGGTGGTTTCTACCATAATCTGTTCGCCTTTTAAACTGCCATCAGTGGGCAGTTTAGCATCTACTACCAACCAGCCACCGCCGGCTTGTTCTTTATTCATTTGGACTACCTTACCCGTAATTACCCCGTCCGATTTCAGGTTTAGTTTTCCATATTTCAGGGCCGAACCATTGACCAAAACACCTTGATTTGCTTTCCCGTCTGATTCGCGCACGTAACCTATTTTGCCGGTTAAAGCTAGCCCGTTGGGCAATTGCCATGGTTTATTTTCTTCGGGATTAAACAAGACAAAGTCGGTGGTACCGTCTACGCGCTCCACTTTAATTGCCACGGCAGTTCCCTTGCCGTCGTCAATACGCTGCACCGATTTTATAAAAGGCTGATGCCGGTATGGTTCTATTACCGATACAAAAGTGCTGTTTAAATCGGTGCCCGTCCGGTGCATGAGCAAATAGCCCAGTTGCTTGGGATTACCCGGTTTGTTTTGTGGCGGGTCGCCGTGCGCCATAGCCACATCTTGGGTGGGCGTTAAGGCATGGAACCGCAGGTGTACGCCATCTTTATCGGTAAGGCCGCGGTAACCGGCCTGGGCTTGCCAATCCAAGGTAAATTGTGTAGGTGGTTTTTGGTCGCGGCGTACATTGTACAAAAAAGAATAACCTATCGGGAAACCTTTGGCAGCGGCGCCCTTCGGAATATTTTCGCCGGCGTAAGTACCTTTGGGTTGCACCTGTAGCTTTAAACCGGTCGTTTTTATTTCGCCGGGCGGACCGTGGAAGCTGTACAGATGGTCCTGCCCGCCAACTACCCGGAAAATATCTACCACGTAAGCGTTGCTATCCTGGCTACTACCATCGCCCCCAATTAAAAACAAAGTACGGTTATATTCTTTCAGATCGGGATAAGCTTTTTTACCGTCGATCTGGAAAACGCCAAAGCCTTTTAGTTGTTTGAATAATTGGGTAGAACCGCTCCAGATCTCTTTTTGCGGTTTCTGATTAACCAATACGGTATTATGCGAAATGGTGCTGCCGTTCCACTCGGTGTTATTGGGCATATTGGTAGCAAATTCCGGATAACCCAAATCGGGCGCTAACCAACGGTCAAAGGCAAACAAATCAAAATTAAGCATATCGGGGTGTGCGTGCTTAATAGTACGGCCGTAATTACCGGCCAAGGCCACCCCCGATTTACCTGCTTCGGCTTCGAGCAAAGCCAAACCAAAACCGCTCATTAAGTAACCACCCACCGGTCGCGGACCAGCTTTTTCGGCAATACGCTTTATTTCGGTACTTAAGGCTTCCGGATCTTTGGAAAATATATCACGGCCAAGCCCCTGCGCCGAATTATTATTGGCCCGGTAAGCGGCAATGGCAATTTCAGGGTTGCGGGTAAACTGGTAACCCTGCGCCATAAATTTAGGATTGACGTAGCTTTTGGAAACAGAACCCGTGGACCCAGCATCGCCAATATTTGGAATAGCTTTACCCAGAACGGCTAAGCGGTAAGCCGCCGTAAACGTAGCGCCAAACTGCGGAAAATCCCGGATAATATTGTGTTTGGTATAAGCCGGATAATCGCCCAGCAAAGAGGCTAATTTGGTAATTAAATCGCCCCACATAAACGTATACCCCGGCGCGCCTTCGTCGGTGGTACCGTCGCGGTCGAATTGATTCACCATTAAACCCGGAATAGCGCCGCCTTCGGGGGCAAACAGCCAGTCGAGCCACTGGGTGGTTTCGGGTTCGGAATTAAGAGCTACCGCGCACATGGCTACCGTAAGCTGGTGCATGCCCTGGTTACCCCTTATTTGCCCGGAAAGCACACCTTTATAGGCGGCCCGGAGAATACCATCGTCTACGTTTTGCACAAATAAATCGCGGGTACCTTTGGTATTGGGTAAACGATATTTTTGAGACTGGGTCCGCAGAAAAGCATACAAGCTGGGATCGTCCTGGGTACCGCTTAAAATTTTATCGTACGAATCGGCAAACCGTTGTATCACATTGGTTTCCCAGATAGAGCCTTCTATTTTACCCATGTGGGTACCGCCATCCGAATGGTACCAGCCCCGGTCGGCATAAGGTTTCCAGTCCATGCTGGGGTAAACATCGGCAATGCGATCGAGCAGAATGGCAGCTTTGTGGGCGTATTGCTTATCGCCGGTATACAGGTAAGCATCGGCCAAGGCCGATAACCCATTATTCAGGTACATCCAATATTTCCAGGTATAATACCCGATAAAGCGGTGCGCCCGACCATTCTGGTCGATATACCCAAAGCCGTCGTCCACGCCAAATTTATGCAAAGGATCTTTGGGGTCGGGATGGTCGGCGTTATATAATAACTTTCTGTCGCCTAAAGCCGGGTTAAACAAGCCATTTTTATCCAGGGCACTACTGTAATATTTGGCAAAATCGTTCGTTGGGAAAACCGATTTACAGGAAGGGCAGGTTAATTTCCAGGGTTTATTTACAAAATCCGGGTTATACGGGTAATTGCCGTACTGCGATATTTTATCGCCGCACTTCAGGCAGCCCAGAAATTTAGGACCGGTGGTTAAGCGGTCAAACGTTACATCAATACAACGGGGCAAATCCTGCCCCGGCACCATGGCCCAGAGTTCTTCGTCTTTTATAGATACCCAGGGTTTGGCGTTGATGATAGCCGCCTCGCGCATTTGCCGGGCCCAATCATACTTTTCGCAATTATTACGCAGATTGGCTACCCGCTCGGCAGTATACCGGCCACCATACGGGCGGGCGGCTAACAGGGTTTGGGAAGTTAGTAAAACCCAGGTAAAAGTAAATACAAAAAAAGCAGCAAAATTCCGCATCTGTATTAGTATTAAATTTGAATATTAAACCTCCTTAAAATTGCTTTAGGGGAGCCGGATTATTTCCAGGTTTATACTGGAGATTATTTTAAGATTATTTTAAGCAGCAAGTCTAGGCCGCACGGCTTTACTCATTTTTTTGCAGGTAATGATTTTTCTCTGAATAAAAAATAACTAAGACCCAGCAGTACATGGGCGTCTTGCCTTATCATAGTTCTTTCATCATTCTCTTTAAATTTCAAGCTATTATCTGCTTTTTTATATAAAGCTAACTGAGGCAATAGTGTACTGTCGATGGTCTTAAACAAGCCCTCTCTAGAAAAAGTATACATTAACAATCCAAGAGCCCAGAGTCTAACATTCTCTTCGTGGTTGTGATGATTTTTCCCAATACGTTCGTACCATTTATTTCCGGATCTAAACAACCAGACGTGGTTGATTATCCCCTCCCAGGAAATACCTAAATCTCCGCCATTATCTTTAAAGTCTCTAAGCCCCTCCACAATATAAGCCATATGAATTAAGTCATTTGGTCTCTTTTGCGTTAGGCCGTAGTTCCAATAAAGATTATTTTGTTTATCCTGCATTTGGTTGTTGCGCATTACAGAAATTATTTTCTGGCTCTTTTTATTTAAAAGGTTTGATAAGGAATCATTGACTGTAATTCGAGCTATTCTGCACATTTGCCCGGCCAGGTAAGTAGCAGGATTAAAAACATCATATTTTCGGTCGTAGGTACTTAAAGAGTAGGCCGGAATGCCTAGGGGCGAGTCATAGGTGTTGTTTAAATAAGGGGCCATGCATTTTAAAGCAATAGATAAGGCCTCTTTAGCATGAGGTGATTTTTTATCGCATTCCCACCAATCTAAAAGCGCTTTTACCACCACGGCGGTAGTAATGGTATATTCCTGATGTATCGGATTTAAAGTAGAATCCCCAAAGGCATCCCAAGCATCTGCCAGGCCATATCCTATTATGCCGTTCTTATTTCTATCAGAATTATTTACAAGCCATTTACCGCATTTTCTAACCATTCTTAAAGCACTAGAGTCCCCTTCAAACTTAAACCGGTTAGCCTCAGCACTCAATATCAATCCATAGGCCATGGGCCTATCTTCCGACACATTATTATAAACATCAATACCCCGACCTGGAAATTCAGGATCTAAATTTTTAAGGATAGAAAAGTAAGTTTGCCTTGGCTCAAAAATTGGTACTTGCTCTAGCCCTTCTTTTTTAATATTTGTACCACAACCTAATAAAAACAGGAGCCAGCCTCTAAATAATAAAATTTTCATTCTTATTACTTAATGATGTAACGCAAAATTTTCTTGCAAACAGTTTGTTTGTCCATAGAACCCATTCCGGTCATTCAGGTAGAAACTATATTGTAGTAAGCCAAATAATTTCCGCCTGAATGACATGGTGAATTGCTTAAACTTCTTTTATTTCTGGGGTGGGATACCAGTACATTTTTACTACAGTTTATAGCTGCACAAATGCGAGCCACTCACAAAATAAATGCGGCCATCCAGGTAATCGCCGCCCGCGTCTATGGCTACCGGCGATTCGGCAATCAGTTGCATTTTATAAGTACCGGCATTTACCCGCACAATGCCTTTGTGAAACAATAAATAAATCTGGTTTTTAGGTCCTGCTACAAAAACCCGGGGCGATTGTTCGGCAGCCGTTAGGCCAAAACTAGCTTCCACGTTTTGCTCGTGCACAACCTTTTTCTGAACGGGGTCGAAAACAAAAAACTTTTTCCGGTCGGCAATGCCGTAAATTAAGCCTTTTGGCCCCTGACACATATCGGTAAAAGCCTGTGTTCCGGGAAAAATCACCTGGTGCCACTCTACCTTTTTCGAGGCAATATCTATTAGGTAAAGTTCTGCTTCAGTTGCTTTTTTCTCGCCGCCGGTACCGGGTGCGGTAGTAGTACCGCCCAGCAACTTACCTTTGGGCAAAGCTACCATACTCATAGTCGATTGATCCGGGATAAGATCTGTATCTCGGAGCAGGGTTTGCGCTTTTTTCTCTCTGTCCCAGAACAGCAAGCCACCACCCGTATACCCATATTCCGGGGTGCCACCCATTATCACGGTTTTACCATCGGGGTGGGCCAGTACCCGGTGCGGCCGGTGAATGACCGGCGACACATTGGTGAGAAAAAGCGGATTAGTGTCTTCTTTCTTCACGGTTTTAACCCAGGGTTGGGTTGTATTCCATTCTAACAAGGAGCCCTGGGGGTAAACGCCGAAGTAAAACATTTTACCTTGCCGGGTAATGGCATTAAACTGGCCATAGGCTTCTTTATTTATCCAGCTGTTTGTTTTAGGGTTATAGCTAAAAAAACGCATCGGGAAAGCCGTACCGCCACTAATGGTGCCATCCGGCGATACCCCTACTCCCATTACCCAGGCGCCTTCGCTGGTGTAGTTAAATTTTACTTTTTTAGTAGTTTGGGTTTGCGGATCGGTTACTTCTAGTTCGCGGTCTACCAGGTTGCAGGATTTTATTATTTTACCGTCGGGGAAACGGTTGTGAAACAAAGTTTGGCTATTGGTAATAATGGGCTTGGGATTTCGCTTAGGGTGCGTGCCTATTTTTTTTGCTTTGCCCCCGTGCAACTGGTACCAATCGGTTTTGCTTTGTAAAGCCTGCCCGTAAACTTTACCATCTAAGTCGCGGTAAAGGTAAGCATTACCCCGTTGCCGCTCGGCTTCCGTAAAAATGGGATTCACCTCCCGGGAGTTTGGGTTAAAGGCAACAATCTGACTGGCCGTACTACCTAAGGCAAAATACAACCAGCCAGTATCGTCGGTGGCTACAAAGCGTTGGTACTGGGCCCAGTTTTGTTTGTATACATACCCGTAGTCTATTATTTCGCGGGTTTTGGGATTAAAAGAAACCACCCCGCTGTTGGGATAAGTTACCGCCCAGATTACGCCGTTATCGTCTTCGGTCATACCCATCGCCATTTTGGGCATAGTAGCTTTATGAAAAGTAAAGGCCCGCTTTACCGGATCAAACTCTACAAAATGGCTGTTGAATAAGGTATAAAATTTATTCTGGCTCGATAAGATGGAAGCATAAGGCGTGTCTTTACCCGGTGAAAATGGCATGGGAAACTCCTCACTTTTACCAGTTTCGGCATCTATTAGCAATAAAGCGTAACCACCCCGGTAGTCAAAAAGCCAAACCAGCACCACATTCCGGCCATTGCCATCGACGGTAGCCACCGTGCCCCGGTGGTTGCTAATCGGCGAGGCTACCCCGTGGTCGGTGAAACCATTTCCCAAATTCTGGGCACTACCCCGGCCGGCAAAAGTGCAAAATAAGCCAACAAGAAAGAGAAATCTACTCAGCGAATGGGTAGTATAATACATATTTTAGCAGTATTAAAAATCAAATAGCGGCTAGTTTGTCGCGGTTGTCATAAACCTTCATAATGGCGTTAACTACATCGTCCATATCCTGCTTCGTACCCAACAAAGAATTTACCCCCGACAGGATTACCATTTCTTCGTTTACCACAATATCGCAATTGGGGCATTTTAGTTCCTGGCGATATTGTTGCAGGCGGGCCGCCGTGTACATTTCTTTATATTCGGGTAAACCTAAGATGTGCTCTACCCAGGGTTCGCCGTGTAAACCTTTGGCAATATAAGGGCTTAACTTAACCCCTTCTGCCCCAATGGCTTTTAGAAATTTACTCCGGTCGGCGTTGTTAAAATGCGCTTTGTGGTACGACATGGCATAATGGTAATATCCGCCGCTTTCGGTACCGGCATATTGTTTTTGGGGTACCAAACCTTTAAAGCCTTTTAGTTTTGAATTTAAATATCTGGCGTTTTCGTTGCGCAGGTTAAAGCGCTCTTTGGCACCCGGTAATTGGCCCAGCAGAATAGCTCCTTCAAATTCGTTCATGCGGTATTTCGGGCCGATGGTTACGTTGCTGCCTTTGCGGTCGGTGCCGTGGTTTTGTACCGTATAGCATCTATCCATCAGGGCTTCGTCATTACCAATAATAGCGCCGCCCTCGCCGCAGGAAATTTGCTTACTGGCCTGGAAACTAAAGCAACCTACCTCGCCGATGGTGCCTAATTGCTTGCCCTGGTAGCTAGCAAAATTGGCTTGGCAGGCATCTTCTATCACCCGCAAATTGTGCTTTTTAGCCAGGGCCATAATGCTTTGCATGTCGCAGGGCATGCCCATCATGTGCACCGGAATAATGGCCTTGGTATTTTTATTTATTTTTTTAGCCACATCGGCCGGATCTAACTGAAAAGAAGCCCGGTCTAAATCGGCAAGAACCGGTAAGGCCCGGCTGGTTAAAATGGCCGAAATGGTACCAAAATCGGTATACGGCGAGGTTATTACCTCGTCGCCGGGGCCAATGCCCATCGCCTCTACGCAGGTGGCCAGTGCCTGGGTGCCGGAGCCGGTGCCCACGCAATATTTAGTCCCCATGAGTTTGGCGTATTCTTTCTCAAAAGTAACCACTGTACCGGTAGGCGACTGAATCCGGGACCAAATACCGCTTTTGGTGGTGTTGGTAATAGATTCGAGCATTTTATCGTCTACGATCATACTGGGCCACTTGGGCCAGTCTTTGGTACGTACCGGTGAACCGCCCAAAATAGCTAACTTATCGGCTTTGGTGCGGATGGGTTTACCAAAAGACGGAATAGTCTGGGCAACCATGGCCCCGATGGAACCAAAGGACACGGCGGTCAAGAAACGCCGTCTGGTAAATTCATTTTTCATTTTTCCCGGATTTTAAGGTTTATTAATTATTTATTATAATCGATAGTTATTCTGCCCAACACAGTTTTATCAGATACCAAGCAGGCGTTTGGCGTTGCCCGAGCGCAACAGCTCTTTGGTTGGGGCATCGGCCTCTGTGTCGTACAAAGATTCTATGCGCAGTTGGCCGGTTACATAATCCAGAATCGGCGAATGCGTACCAAAGGCAAATTTTTCTTTTCCAAAGTTTTTCAACTCCACGCCCATATCGTTTATGGAGCGGCCGGAGGTATCAATCAATAAATTTGTTTTTTTCACCAGCGCCATCTCTTCTTCGGTCAGTCTGGCACCGTTGGCCAGGTTCAGGATAATATATTTGGCATCCGGCACGGCTTTGATAATGGGCAGAATATTTTTCAGGTTCCATTCGGGTTTGGGGGTGCCTACCACGTAATCAATGTCCATCCAGGAGCGCTGCCGGCTGTCTATCATGCGCAGGTTAAAAGCTACCGGAATGCCTTTGTCGCGGGCTCTTTTTACCAGTTCTATACAAGCCGGGTCGGTAATATCGTAGTCGTGGTATTTGGGATACAGGCGCAGGCCCTTCATGCCCATTTTATTTATGCAAGTATCAAAATCTTCGCGCCAGCCGGCGTAAATAGGGTTAATTACGGCAAACGGAACAAAGGCATCGCGGAAGCGTTTATTGCTTTTCAGTTCTTCGTAGAGTTCTTCATTGGCCGATTGGGTATTTTTATAAAATATCCCGTTCAGGTTGCTGATTACCGAAACATCTACCCCAAACTGATTCATTCTTTTCAGCAATTTTTCGCAGGTATTGTATTGCATTTGCTGAAAGGGCCAGTGACCCACATAGGCATTTATATCAATTAACATGTCTTCCGGCCTTTTTTAAAAGGTTGTTATAATTATGAAAGAATATTTTCTGCTTTTGGGCATCGGTCAGGTTGGCGGCTAATACTTTCCCTACCGACTGGTAATAGCAATTATCGGAACCGAACAAAAGCCGGTCTTCGCCTAACTGGCGCACCGCAAAATCAATCAGGTTTTCTTCGTTATTGCTGCCCGAGGTGTCTACATACACGTTGGGAGAATTTTTGAGCGCTTTGCACATATATTCCCAATCGCCGCCGCCGCCAATGTGCGCATACTGGAAAACACCTTCGGGGTATCGTTGGGCTACCGCTACAAAATCTTCGGGTATCGAAACCCCGGCGGGTTTATAGCCATTGTACTTCATGCGATAACCACCTACCCCAATCTGGCACTCGGCGTGGCTATGAATAACCATTTTCTGGTCGATGAATTTTTCCAGAATGGGTGCATACGCGGGGTCGCTGATTTTAACCTGGTAATACAATTTGGCGCCAATCATACCGGCATCGGTGCAGCGCTTAATTTCTTCCAGGGCCTCTTTGGGGTTAAAGGGGTTTACCGTCATGTTGCCGGTAAAGCGGTCGGGGTGCAGTTTCATGACATACAGCACCACATCGTTGTGGTCTTTGTAAGCCTCGGTGGTACCAACCGGTACGCCACTCACCAGCCGGGTAACCGGTTTCGAGAGCACTAATTTTTCTACTCCCAGCCGGTCCATATAATCTAACAGCTTATCGGCCAGTTTTTTTTGTACGGCTAAATCGCTGGTTCCTAAATCTACGTGCACGTGGGCATCAATCTTCCGGAACTTCTTTACTTCCTGCATTAAATTGTAAGAAGCCGCCGGGTTAACCGTGGTTGGTGCTTCGGCCACTGCCGGTTTCGGTAAACCCCAACTATTAGTCGCTACCAGTACACCGGCCGCCGAAAGTGCGGTATCGGTAAAAAATTTCCGGCGGTTCATTTTATGCTTCATAAAGGCTTACATCAAATATTGGTTGGGGAGCTTTGTTTTATCAGGAGATATTTTTCCCGGACTTTTTTAGAACCTGGTTATAGTTATCGAAGAATATTTTCTTTTTTTGGGTTTCGGTTAAGTTGGCAGCCAGCACTTTACCTACTGATTGGTAATAGCAGTTATCGGAGCCAAAAAACACCCGGTCTTCGCCTAATTCTTTCACGGCGTAATCGAGCATGTATTCGTCGTTGCTGCTGCCCGAAGAATCGACGTACACATTGGGCGAATGCTTGAGCATTTTACAGGTATATTCCCAATCGCAGCCAGCACCAATGTGAGCAAACTGAAACATGGCTTCGGGGTAGCGTTTGGCGATATCCACAAAATCTTCCGGTATGGAGGTATTGGGCCGCATCTTGGTGTCGTATTTCATGCGGTAACCACCCAGGCCCAGTTGCAACATGGCGTGCATGTGGATTATCATTTTCAGGTCGGCCATTTTCTCGACAATCGGGTAAAACAGCGGGTTATTTATTTTTACCTGGGTATAAACCTTTAAGCCCACCATACCCAAATCCACACAGCGTTTTATTTCCTCCAGCGACTCCTGCTGGTGCTCCACGTTTACCGTAAATTGCCCAATAAAGCGGTCGGGGTATTGTTTTATAGCCTTCAGGACAATATTATTCGATTGAATAAAATCCTGGGGCGCACCCGGACCGCTGGTAATGGGACGCGAAATAAACAGCTTTTCGATGCCCAGTCGGTCGGCAAACTTCAGGTTCTCTTCCGGCCCGCCGTGGTATAAATCTACGTGCACGTGCGCATCCAATTTCCGGTACTTCCGCAAATCCTTCATCAGGTTATAAGACGAAGCTGTACTGACTGGCTCTGCAGTTGCTGCGGCCGAACTTTCCCGGAGTGTATTAGCCGCCAGGTTATCAGCCAGCATTACGCCCGCCGCCGAAAGCGCCGTATTGGTAAAAAATTTCCTCCGGTTCATTTTTATTTACTTAAATATCAGATCACTTCTTAATGCCGCAGCAATATTTGAATGACCTTTATTATGATTATTTAGTACTTGCTAGAGAAGCTGTTCTGTATTTATTCCGAACAGAATCGGACGCCATGGGTGGTATTATCACCGCCAATTCTAAAGCTTCTGCCAAACTTCTGGCTAGTAAAAACACCCAGCCAGGGCAATGATTTCAGCCATTTTATAAAAAGCGAAGCAGCTTAAATATTATAATTCCCGAATCCGGATGTTTTTAAAATACGCTTTGTTGCCGTGGTCCTGCAGCACAATCGGGCCATTTTTAGCCGAGCCGTAATCTGGATAATCTTTCCACTTGCCTTCCGTTTTTTGCTTCGTCCACTCGGGTGTCCAGGCCTCGAAACTCACGATTTTGGCGCCGTTTAACCAGTGCTCTACTTTGCCTTTGTTAAATATTATTTTACTCGTGTTCCATTCGCCAACGGGATTTAATTTCTTTTTGTCATTGGGCAGGTTCATGGCGTAGTCGGCACCGGTTTTTTGCCATTCTTCGAGTTTAGCCGGAAAATTCACATCGTCAATAATTTGGTACTCGGGGCCGGTTTCGGAAGGCTTTTTGTATTTTGGGTTTTCAATTACATGGTAAAAAACGCCACTGTTACTGCCCTGGTCTATTTTCCACTCCCAGGCTAATTCAAAATTTTCGAATTGCTGGTCAGTTACTATATCGCCGCCGCTAATACCTTTTTGAGCACCTAAACAAACCAGCGCGCCATCTTCTACCACCCAGTTTTTAACTTCACCGGTTTTGTTGTAGCCGTGCCATCCTTTCAGGCTTTTGCCGTCGAAAAGAGTAATCCAGCCAGTTTTTTTGTTTTTCATGCGCGGAGGTTTATTATTTAGTTTTCCGGTAGCCTTACCGGATATTAAAAAAGTAGCTAGTACAAGTACACTAATAATTTTTAAGGAAATTTTCATGATAATTAAAAATACTGCTGGGTATAAATGGTTATAAGTTGAGAAATATCTGTCCTGATTTAATTGATCTATACAGTTTGGCTTATTGCTAAAATGGATTTAAATCTGGTGGCCAGCCTTCTTTAACACTTTATTATAATTCTCAAAAAAGATTTTCCGTTTTTGCGCCTCGGTTAAATTAGCCGCCAATATTTTTCCTACCCCTTGTAAATAAGAGCTATCGCAGCCAAAGAATACGCGGTCAGTTCCTAATTCCTGTACCGCAAAATCGACCAGTAACGCTTCGTTGTTACTGCCGCCGGTATCAACAAACACATTGGGTGAGTTTTTAAGCGCTTTGCAGGCATATTCCCAATCGCCGCCGCCTCCAATGTGCGCGTACTGAAACATGGCCTCGGGGTAACGTTTGGCAATCGCCACAAAATCTTCGGGCACCGACATGTTTGGCGCTTTTTTTACATCATATTTCATCCGGTAGCCACCCACGCCTAGGGTACTTTCGGCGTGCACATGTACCAGCATTTTTAAGTCGATAAATTGCTCGATAATCGGGTAAAAAAGCGGGTCATTAATTTTTACTGAGTTATAGATTTTCATGCCCACCATGCCCATGTCCACGCAGCGTTTTATTTCTTCCAGCGCCTCTTTTGGGTAAGTTGGGTTTAGGGTAAGCTGCCCCACCAGCCGGTCGGGGTATTGCTGCACCGCCTTTATAACCAAATCATTCGCTTCCCGGAACTCTGGCGGTGTCCATTTT
>NZ_JBMQUD010000018.1:0-34677 GCF_057359045.1 Adhaeribacter sp. | reverse complement strand
GTAAACTGCTCGTCTTCCGTTTCGGCTTCTACATTAAACTTTTCGAAGTAACCCGTTACGGTGGTTATCATCAGGTGTTTTACTTTAAACTGTACTTCGCTGTGTGCCGGGTCTACTGCCCATTTAATACTTGACATAGTTTTGTTTTTTTAGTTTTTAAATTTTTTACCAGTAAATAATTATCGATACAAATGTACATACATTTAATGTATATACATACATTATTTTAAAAAAGTTTACTTTATTTTTTTATCAGAGTATAAGTATTTGATATATAAATTATTAAACCAATATGAAAGCCACGCCTCACCCTGTATACATCTCCTCAGGGCCTACAATCAGGACAGAAGTGTAAAAGTGCCTGTGAGGCTAAAATAATCCATCTTATCCATCAGCTTGAAAAGAACTGTTGGTTAAAAGGCTTTACAGGCAGCTTGCATCACCATAATTTTTACCTACTTTACATTCTAAACAATAGATGCTTTTAAAATTCTTCAGGAAGCAAGCATCTGGGAGTAAGCTTTTGGCATTCTGCAGTAGAACAGGATGGAAGCAGGTCTTGTGTTCTAATCGTAGGCCTGGCGGAGAAGAGGCTGGGGGACAAGGCCTAACCAGCTATTAAACCGCGGCATTCCCCCAAAATAGGTAAGCAAAACTCCGCTGAAGTATTTATGTGCAGTCTGAAATAATTGCATATATTTAACTACCCTTTACTTTCAGGACTTGGCCTGCTGCTGCTTTAAAATATTCTGTATGAAACACCTGCTACTCTTTCTGGTTTTGGCTTTCCTGATGCACGCCCCGGTAAAGGCGCAGCAAAAATTACCGGCGCAACTGCTGGGCAACTGGCTTTCGCCTAAAAGCAATGCTTGGCAGTACGGCTTTACCCCGCACTATGCGGTAGCCGACGGCAAATTCTGGTCGTATGCCATTGTAAAACAGAAAAAGAATAGCCTGGAACTGTTGCTAAAAAATAAAGATAGCCAGCGCAAGGTTTATGTAAGTTTTACCCGCGATAAAAACGTTAAAATTGGCGCTACTGAAAAAGATGCCGTAACTTATACCCAAACCCGGACCGACGCGCCCGATTACGCCCACTACGATACCACCGGCTTTAAGCTACCAATTATTAAACCGGCTAATTTTTATTTATCTGGGGTGCTAAACGGTTATAACCCACGCCAGGATAATTACAAATACGCCCAGGTAATCTACAATCCTTTATTAGAGGATAACCAAAAGGTTTACGCTGTAGAACTGGACAGCCTGGGTCGCTTTACCACCGAATTTCCACTCCTGAACCCGCAGGAAATCATGTTTAAATACGGAAATGATATGGCCTCGTTTTTTGCCGTACCGGGAAGCAGCGTTCTGATGCAGATTAATATTAACCGGGAAACCAGCCCTAACCATATTAAAACTTTCCTGGCTAAACTACAGTCCCGGCCCGATATTTTATTTATGGGTACCGAAGGCATGCTCAATACCGAGATAAACGATTTTGCTTATAACCTGAATAAAATATTCCATTTTTTTATGGATGAAGACCAGCGAAAACAACTGGACCAGCAGGCCTACGGAAATTTCCGGCTGGACATAATGGAAAAGCAGCTTTCTTATTTAAGATCGTATACCCGGCAACACCAGGCGGGTAAAAGG
This sequence comes from Adhaeribacter sp., assembly GCF_057359045.1. Lineage (NCBI taxonomy): Bacteria > Pseudomonadati > Bacteroidota > Cytophagia > Cytophagales > Hymenobacteraceae > Adhaeribacter > Adhaeribacter sp. Next base: position 33,018 of record NZ_JBMQUD010000018.1, on the reverse strand, counting down.
TTTCTGCAACAGCAAGAACAGGCCATAACTTACCACGCTGCCGAAGACTTATTAAGATATAGTTGGCTGAAAGATCCCAAGAAAGTGCCTTTAACCGATGAATACCTGGCTTTCCGGGAACTGCTTTCGCTTAATAATCCACTGAATGTAATCACGGATCACTATTCTGCTTTTATAAAACAAACAGGTTATGCTGCTTATGCCAACGGGCCGCGCAAACCAAACTTCCAAAGTATTTCCATAACGGCGGTAATTGATTCGGCTAAAAGAGCCGGATTTAAATTTGAGCCGGCCGATGAAGCTTTTTTAAAAGACAAAGAACTTAAAAAAGCTACTTTGTCGAAGGCCGATACTTTAAAAATAAAATCGGTGGTAGACAAGTATAGTGCGGTTATTCAGGAGGTTTTCTCTAGTATAGCAAATTACCAGCAGGACAAATACCAGTATGCGGCCCTGCATAAAATAGCGGGTACGGACCAGCCAAGCTTTAGTAAAGATATTTTTACGGCCCGCCTGGTCAACCGCACATTCTCCCGGAATGAGGTACTGACGGAAAAAGAGCTCGCCCGCTTGCAGCGAGACATTCAGACTCCGGAGATATTAACAGCCCTAAAGCAACAGAATGATAATTTAAAAAACCAGCTAGCCGGCAGTTTCCCGACCACGGCAAACGTCATTAATCCGCTTAAAACAAACGGAAGCCAGGTGCTTGAGTCTTTAATAAATAAGTACGCTGGCAAAGTAGTGTATGTTGATTTTTGGGCACCCTGGTGCGGCCCTTGCATGAGTGAAATGCCTAATACCAAGGTACTAAAAAAGGAAATGGCGGGCAAAGATGTAGTATTCTTGTACTTGGGGGTAGAGTGCGCCGAAGATTCCTGGCAAAAAACTATTAAGAAAAATGCCATAGAAGGCGAACATTACCTGCTTAGCAAAGACGAATACGCGTTATTAAGTCAGCAATTCCAGATTAGCGGTATACCGCGGTATATGCTCATTGATAAAACCGGCAAAGTAGCCAATGCCGATGCCGAACGCCCCAGTGAGCAAACGGCACTTATAAGAGAAATAAATTTGCTGTTAAAATAACCGTGGCCTTCTTTTTAAAAGCAGGGCCGGTAAAATATTGTTAGTAAAAGCATTAAAAGTTTTAGCCGGCCCGGCACTTTTTAAAATAAAATGACAATTAAAATCAGGCCGGCTTAAGTCATTAAATTTCCGTAAGTTTAACATCCCGAACAAAAGTAAGCCTCTGCCAGGCAATTATTTTTGTTCTTGTATTTTATGCCCACATCGGCATTTTGCCGGCGTGGCCGTATGCTGATAAGATAAAACAACCCGTACTGTTAAGCTTTAATTTTAACCCTAAAAACCGTGGCCTACTTAAACAAAAATAATTACCTGAATAAAAACAGTATCAACAGCCGCAAAGCCGATATTCAACCTTTGAAAGATACCATTCAGGATTTGCTTAAAGCTTACCGGATTCAGGGCAAAATTACGCAAACGCAGGTAATTGCCGGCTGGGAAAAAATCATGGGGAAAGCCATTGCCCTTAAAACAAAAGAATTGTATTTTCAGGATCGCAAGCTTTTTGTCAACCTTACTTCGGCCCCGTTAAAGCACGAGCTAAATATGTCTAAGAGCCGCGTAATTGAATTAATAAACGAGGAAGTAGGGCAGGACTTTATCACCGAAATTGTATTCTTATAATTTTTATTGTTCTTTACCAAACAACTTTATTTTCCGGATTATATAACTTGATCTAAAATTTGGAATTTAAGCCTATGGCAGCTTAAATTCGAAGATGTATTTGAAAAGTTATATCGCGCTGCTTTGTTTTTGTTGGTTTTTGGGGTCGGAAGCAGCAGCACAAACAGACGGAAGCTGGCAACCGGCCGGTGCAGATTTTAGTTACCCCCGCACTTTGTTAAAGGCCAGCGAAGTACCCGCAGTACGCCAAACTTTGCAAACCAATGCCACGCATTTAGCTATTTACACCGGTCTGTACCACAGCATTAATACCAATCCGCCGGCCGGTAACAGCACCGCCGACGACCGGCGGGCCCGGGCTACCTTTGCCAAAAACACCGCCTTTGTGCTCTTGCTCGACCGCAACCCGGCCGCCGGTTTAACTACTTTACTTACCTCAGAACGCGATACCTTAACGAACAGAACAATTAAGCTGCTCCAAAATATTAATACCGCCGTAGAAACGTTTCCGTCTTACACCAACTGGCAATTGCGCTCTAAAGAGTTGATTGATTACATGGTAGCCTACGATTTATTGCGCGGTGCCGGCGTACCCGCCAACAGCCTGACTTTAAGCAAAACCAAACTACAGGAGTTTGCCGGTAATTTATACGGCCAGTCGGTAGCCAGCCTCATGGGTTTTACTTTTTACAACAGCGTAAAAAATAACCACGCCCTCATGACGGCCTCGGCATTGGGTTTAGCAGCCGTTGTTTTAAACGATGCCACCAGTACCACCGCCAACTTACAACCGCAAAACTGGATTAGCAACGGCCTGTACAACCTGGATAATATTTTGTGGCGCGATGCCCGGCGGCAGTCTGATTCTACGGCCGTGGCGGGGTATGCCGAAGGCCCGTATTATTTTAAATACGCTTTTTTAAATTGTTTGCCTTTTATCCGGGCTATGGGCAACTTTATACCCGATGGGTATCGCTCGTACACGTTTAAAAGCGTCCGGCGCAGCATTCGCAATCCTTACCACGACCCCAAATACGATTTATTGTACCAATGGACCTCGGCTATTCTCATGCCCGATGGCCGTTATCCGGCTCTGGAAGATTCTTACCTAGATATGGGCCTGCCCGAACTGGCCTTAACCGGTAAAAGCCAGTACGTGCATCCTTTGGCCCTCAGAAACCTGACCCCGCCGCAATTAAATACCTTAAATGCGCAACTCCGCGATTTAACCGTAGATATGCGGGCCGCTTACCTGGCTGCCAATATTACACCAGCCCCGGCCAGCCACAATAATTTAACGGCACTACCCAAAAGCGGCAACCTGGTTTTCCGGTCCGGCAACGATAGTCTGGCCAATTACCTGCACCTGTACGGCAAAAATGGATTAGCCCAAACGGTTAGTGGCGGCCACAACCACGGCGATGCCAGCAGCTTTATTCTGCATGCCAAAGGCCAATTGCTGGCCCTGGATGCCGGTTACCTCAGTTCCGGCCGCCGCGACTCGGTAGGTCAGGCCATTAACCATAACTTAATATTAGTAGACGGCCAGGGCCCGCTTATGGGAACCGATGGCACCACCAACGATGCCGAAGCTTTTATCCAAAATACCTTTAACACCAAACAACTGGCCTACGGCGAAGTAAAAACCGCTTATCAGGGTGCCGAAATTACCCGAAAAATGCTCTTTGTCCGGAAGAATTATTACTTACTCGCCGATTTTGTAAAAGCCTCAGCGGCCCGTAATTACACTTGGCAGTTGCACGGCTACGGTCTGGAAGGCGGCACGGCGGCAACGGGTACTTTTACCGATAATTTAAGTCTGCAACAGGCCGGCACCTGGTCTAAAAACGGGGTTTCGCTAAAAGCCCACGTTACGGCCACCGGCAGCGCCAGCGCTTACGCAAAAAACACCAATATTCATGAACTGGCTTACAACAAATCAGAGAAACACACCACCTTACAAGTACAAAAAAACGGGGTAGAACAAACGCAGTTTTTAGCTTTATTATATCCTTATACCAACCAGGCAGCTACAGTTACTACTACCAGCACCGACGGTACGGCCGGTTTAGCGGCCACCGACACCGGCTACAAAGACCTGGCCTGGGCCCAACCCGATACCAGCTTTACTACCTCCGCCAATAATAATCTACCCCAGCCGGTTACTTCCGACGGACTGCTTACTTTTTTCTCGGTAGATGCAACCGATAGCTTTGCGCAAGCTTTTGTAGAGCAGGGCACCTCGGTCAGTTACGGCGGCAACCAGGTGCTATATTCCAGCCGCCGGGCCGATATTAGCCTGCAGCAAAACAGCCTCACGCAGTACGAAGGTTACGTGAGCCGGCAAACCAATCTTACTTTAGCCTTGGCCGAGCCGCCAGCTGTGGTAGTAGGAGCTAATATTGCCGAGTATAATTATAATGCTACTGCGGGCACTTTAGCCATTACTTTTACCGGCCCGTCTAACTTTGCGATTAGAACCAACAGTATTGCGCTACCCGTTGAACTAATGCATTTTGCGGCTAAACGCGATAAAAATGGGGTAAAATTAAGCTGGCAAACTGCCCTTGAAACGCAGAACGCCGGTTTTACCATTCTCCGGAAAACCGCCGATGCCCAAACCTGGGAAAATATTGGTTTTGTAAATGGCAAAGGTTATTCGCAAACGCCGCAAAATTACAGTTACACCGATACCCAAGCTCCCGCCGGACAACTTTATTACCAGCTTCAGCAACTAGATTTTAACGGCCACCCGCAACCATCGCCGATGATAGCAGTTGCAGGCAGGGGAGGGCAAGCACCGGCTTTGCTAGCGGCTCCCATACCGGCCCAGGAACAACTACAGGTAAGCTTATCGGGCTGGGAACAAGAAGCCGCCGTGCAGCTTTATGGCATAGACGGCCAAATAATGCTGCAGCAACCACTGCAAAAACAAACTACTCTACAAATTAATCATTTAAAACCCGGAATTTATTACCTGCGGGCCTTAAGTGCCAACGGCAGCATAATAGCGCCGGGCAAAAAAATATTGATTAACCGCTAAGTAGCCGGTATACTAAAATATAACCAATTAGCTGGTTAATTGATTATCTTTCGGCGTATACCAATGAAGTAATTGTATGATTTTGCCCGATTTCCGCCCGGTAGCCTATTCCCAAACTACTTTAACCGAACTTATGGTGCCTGCTTACGCCAATTTTGGCGGCAAAATACACGGCGGCATTTTGCTCTCGCTCATGGACAAAGTGGCTTATACCTGCTCGGCCAAACACGCCGGCAATTATTGTGTAACCGTAAGTGTAGATGGGGTTAATTTTTTGCAGCCGGTAGAAGTAGGCGACCTGGTATCGTTAATGGCTTCGGTAAACTACGTGGGGCGTACCTCTATTGTAGTGGGCATAAAAGTTATTGCCGAAAACGTGAAAACCGGTACCGTAAAGCATACCAATACCTCTTACTTTACCATGGTAGCCAAAGACGATACCAACAAACCCACGCAAGTACCCGGCCTAATTATAGAGAGCCGCGAAGAAGCCCGGCGGTTCTTAGAAGCCATTAAGCGCAAAGAAATAAAAGCCCTTTCGCAGGAAGAATTTAACCACGCCAAAACCAGTTTGCCCGTAGAGCAGGAGCTATCTAAACTGGCCGGGGAGCGTTGCCAGGTAGTATATTCTTAGTTTAAAGCTTAGGAAAAATAAAAGCGGGCATTCGCCTTTGGGCGCTTAGTTGCCCGGCAAAACGCCCGCTTTTATTTTATATACGGGTAACCACCCCCAGTAAGCAAAAAGATTTCTCCCTAGAAGAGAATAAAGTCTATTCCATTAAATAAACATCATTCAGGAAGCATCTGACTAATTCGCGGCCGATAAAATTCTTTCTAATTCGCGGCCGATAAAATTCTTTCAGAATACCCCGTTTGGTGGAAGAAACGCTTGGCCGACTATTATTAAATGCTGTATTTACCCAATAACCTTAATTACTTAAACTTACCGCGCCCATATCGGTAATATTGTCGTTGGTTACTGTAACGGTACGATTTTCTTTTAATTTATACGGTGCGGCTGCGCTAAACTCTACTTGGTAAGTACCGGCACTAATGCCTTTAATTAAAAAATCGCCGGTAGCGGCATCGGTATACCCACCGGCAATGGTATCGTTGGTGGCACTAATTACCAAAATACCCGGTTTAGCCGCCGCTGGCGTTACCTTACCCCGAATACCGCCTTTTACAGCCAGGGTATTTGTCCGGATAACAGGTTTTAAATTATACTGGCCGGAGTTACCACGTGGTACAACAGATTTAGCCGCATCAAAATCCAGCAAAATCTCATAGGTTACGTCGGCTTTAAGTTCCTGGTTTATTTGCAGTTTTAAACCAGAAGTTTGCCCGCTGGGAGTATTAAGAGCAACAGTACGTCCGTCTTTTAGTACCAGGGTATTTTGGTTGCCTAATTTAAGCCTGATTTGTGAAATCTTGCCGGCCGGTAAATCGGCGCTAGCCAGCAAAAGCTGCCGCCCGTTAGACAAATCGAGCAAATTAATAATACCCGGTTTTAATAAAGTAAGCGTTTCCCAACCTGATTCGCTATCGGTGGCTTCGCGGTGTATCTCTATGCCAATGACATCTACATTCACAGCGGCATAATCGCCAGGCGCATCGGTTAAACTTATTTTTACTTTGGCTGAGCCATTTTCGTCTTTATTATTATCACAAGCGGTAAAACCCCACCAAGCCAACAAGGCCATCGGCAATATTTGTTTAATTTTCATGTAATTGTACTTAGCTAATTTATTTATTTAAAAACATATTATTCTTATTAGGCGCATTTGCTTACAAATAATATACCGTTGCTATACCGCACTTTGTTTTTGACACCTCATCCTTAAAAAAACAGGCCCCTGATTTAACGTAAAAGCGCTTATCAAAGATACATATAAATAGTCTAATATTTAAAAATAAATAAATATTTTCTTGCCGCTAACAGTAAAGTCATGTTGTCTCTGAGGATTTAATTTGCACTATTCTTTTGAGCTAAATAACCCTGCTATTAACTTATTGTTTGTTTTTAAAATTTGCTGTTTATAGTTAAATTATAACACCCGGTAGTATGTAAATTATTTAGGTTTAAAGTATTTTATACCTGCACTTTATTAGACCGCCAATGCCGGTGAACCAGAACCAACGCTTAAATGTTCAGCTACCAAACGGAATAGCCATTAGAAGTACCGGCTGATTTTTAAGTTGGCGAATCTAAATAAAACAACCTAAGCCATTTGTTTCCGGAAATAATTTCATGACGCCATCTATAAAGAACTTTCCATTTTTAAAGCCAAACCGGCTACCCACACGCCGGATTATTTTTACCCGTTTTATGGGCGGCGCAATTGTTTTTTTGCTGGTGCTATTATTGGTAGCCGCACAAAGCCAACCACCGGCATTACCCGCCGCTATTGCCCTGAAAATGGAGCCGCTACCCATTGTACCCAAAGAATTTTATATAGCCGAAGTAGTAGACGAACGTGCCGACCGCAAAGCCGTAACGTACCTGATACCGCCGGTTATTACACCCGGCAAGCCCGCCGCTGCCCAACCCGTAGATTTACAAGGCGGTGGTTTAAACGCTTTGCGACAATTTATCCGGCAAGGTTTGCGGCGCAATACTGCTTTGCGCCCGGTAGTAGTGCGGTTAAAAGAGGTAAAAGTGCAGGAAACCGCGGGGCCCAACGGCCGGGTAAACGGCCAGGTTACAGTTACCATGGCTTTTGATATCCGGAACGAAGGCAAAACGGTAAAATCGGTAGATTATAGGGGAGGAGCCCGTTACAGCCGCCTGGCCAACCAACTAACCGTAGTAGAGCCTACGCTTCGGCAATCGCTTACCGATGCGCTTAAATTTTTAAATACCTGGATGGATCGCAATGCCGATTTTCAGGAGGCGTTGGCCCAGCGGTTAAAAGTATCTTTTAAAGATTTTGCGCGCACCAACGACCCCGATACGCTTTTTTATGACCCCAATAAGCCTTTAACCTGGAACGATTTTCGGGCACAACCCCGACCCGGCCGGTTCTCGGCGGCCGTTTTCCCGAGTTTTGCTTACGAAGGCGAAAGTAAAACCGTTAACGGCGTAGTGCAGCTTACTATTACCATAAAAGTATTTGTGGTAAGGGATGCCTCTTGGGCCAGAGCTGGCCGCGATGCTTACGGACTAAACCACGAACAGCGGCATTTTGATATTGCCAAATTAATAGCCGAGCGGTTTAAGCAAAAAATTAAGCCCGAGAACTTAACGATAGCCGACTATAATAGCATTATTCAGAACCAATTTCTGGATTCGTGGCGCGAAATGACTCGTTTGCAGGAACAATACGACAGCGAAACCAGCCACGGTATAAACCAAATAGCGCAAGCCGACTGGAACCAGCGCATTGATGCTGACTTGCAAAAATTTGGCATTAAGCAGTAGTATTGTTATGAAGCAAGTGCGCTTAACAGCAGGACTGATTTAATTCTGAGGGTGCCAAGAGGTCTGTTTAATCTAAAGACTAAGCATGTTGTTGACTTACTGTTTACCAAACTTAACGAAGAAACGTAGAGGTTTCGAAGGCTTTAAATCCGCGCTTAACAAAGTAGTTAAGAACATGATAATTTGCCGCAGCTGCCAGTTCTAAGTTTTCTTAGGTGCTATTAGCTGCTGTTTTTATTTATTCGAGTTCATGGCAATTCTAAATCCTAGATCGTCTATTCTGAACGAGAAAGGGTGGCTTCTTCTGCGCGTTGTTGCCATTACACTTCTTTCCGGATCGCACCAACCACCACCCCGAAAAACGCGATATGCACCATACACCGTTTCGTCATAAATATCGGTACACCATTCCCAAACATTTCCCAACATATCGTAAAGCCCCCAGGCGTTAGGTTGCTTTTGCCCAACTTCCTGGGTTCGGTTATTAGAATTGTCTTTAAACCAGGCAATCTCCGTTAGTTCACCGTATCTAATATTTTTACTTCCCGCCCGGCAGGCATATTGCCATTCAGCTTCTGTTGGTAACCTAAATCCCTGGGCCTTTGCATTAAATATTATTTCTTCGGTTTTTAAATTAATGGTATAGCATGGCGTTTTTCCCAAAAGTTCGGATAGCTTATTACAAAAACGAATAGTTTCAATCCAGGAAACTGTCTCAACAGGTAACTTGTCGCCTCTGAATGTAGCTGGATTTTCACCGGTTACTGCTTCGTACAAGTCTTGTGTTACTGGAAATTTAGATAATGCAAATGAATCTATATCAGCGGACCAAATTTTCTTTGTTCGGTCGTCTCTCATTGCAACGGTTCCTGCCGGGATGGTGATAAATAATTCGTTAATTAACCTTATGTCTATATTTCTCTGTATTGTTTCCAAGGTCTTTTCTAAATTACAGCTAACACCCTCACATATAACGTGTAGCGTCTTTCAAAGTACTTTCTGTCTGTTGGAACCGAATTTGGCTAAAAGCAGAGAACGTTGAACTTAGCTATTCACCTGCCATAAGTTATGTGCAATGTTGGCAGTAGTTTTTATTTAAGCCATAAAGGACACCATTCCCAATGCTACTTCCCCTAATTTGTGATTTCCTCTAATACTTATTTTGTTCATTAAATCCTTAGGTCGTAAACTTTTTGAAAACAATTGCCAAGATGCGTATGTGTCAATTGATATTTCAGTCGATAGTGTGAGTTCCGGCCCGGAAGCAATTCTTTCCCAACTGTTCCCATCATACAGTACAAACCACTCTCCCTTTACTTCCCCTGTAATTTCCATTTTTACTATACTCCCTTTTTCTGGTGTAGTATTTCTGAGAGTATGGGGCAAAGCGTACATGCATACGTCCAAAAACGGGAAATAGAGTTCTTCAATCATTATTCCTTGTTTGCCAACTGCATCTCTGATTTGTTGCTGATGTAGAAACTTTTCGGTGTATTCACGTGCTATATGCATCCAATTAGGGCTCTCATTTTCTCCCGCCCAAGCAACAGCATATTCTGCTCTTTCAAATGGATTGAGTGAAGCATAATATTTGCAGAATGGCTCACCAGTATGTATAAGTAAGTCGATTAGCATTTCTGGGCTTACTCTTTTCATTGCTAAAACCCATTCTGCATTCAAGCAATTAAGGTATTCTACTAAGTCCTGATAAGAATTGATAGCTGGAGTGTTGGTTTTATGTCTGTCCCTAAGTCCAGATAAAGTGCGAATATTGCCGTCTAATAGATGCGCTACAACATCTTTTACGGTCCAAAGTTTAGCAATAGTTTGTTTGTTCCAATCATCCTTGTCAAGGCTTTTGAGCAACTGGAAGCTTGTGGGCTAAGTCAATCATTCAATTTAATAAATTAATGCCAATTAAAACCCCCGATTTAAATTTCGATTTGAAGGGGGCGTTCTTCGGCCATCTAAGCTAAACCGGATAGGCAATAAGAATGCAGTGGCGGTGGGCAAACCTTCTTCTAAAGCGGGTTCAAAGCTGGGCATGGCCCTAACCACCCGCAAGGCTTCTTCTGCTAAGGCTGGGGTAATTTTATTTACTACTTCCGAACTGGCCATTTTACCGGCTTTATCAATTGATATTTTAACCACAACTGTTCCTTGTCGGCCGTTGCGTAAAGCATCTGCCGGGTATTTTAGGTTACTCCGGATAAAGAGTTTCTGCATTGGGGAGCCACCTGGAAATTGTGCGCTTACCAGGTGTGGGACAAACTTGGCAGGCGTGCCGTCTTCGTTAAAACACTCTCCCTTAGTCAGTTTGCCCGCTACAAAATTTTCGCGGCGCTTCAGTTTGCCACTGGGGTAATACCCCAAAGCTTCCCCTTCCTGTTCGCCTTGCCGGTATTGGGTTGTATAAAATAATTGTCCGTTTTTATACCATTTCTGCGCTACGCCATCAAATAAGAAAATATCATCCTCGGCTTTTACATACTTGTCTTCCTTCAATTTTTCGCCGGTTATATAGTACGTGGTCTCGGTCTTAAACTCGTTTTTTTTGCCGGTAAACTGCTCAATTACATAATACGCGGCACCCGCTTTGCCGGGCAAAACCCTAAAATTTTCATCGAAATACTGTGTTTTTTGCTGAGCAAAGCCAAGTATATTAAAAGTTAATAAAAACAGGCATAGCATTGGGTAGCGCATTGAATTATAATATTTAGCTTTTTTGGTTTAAAACAAATCAGGATAAGGAAGTGGTCAGGTTTGGGTTATAAGTAATAAGCCCTTAATATATATACTTATGGTTATTTATATAAATATATTATAGCATAATTTTGTCCGGCTGCTTCATTGTAAGTATTCTATAAGTCTAAAGCAATATATCTTATAACCAAAAGGCCGCAGCAACTTTAATTAATAGCTGCTGCGGCCCTTTGGGTTATAAGATACCAACCGTTTAAATTAGTTTTAAACTGCCGGGTACTGCCACTCGCCGCGGTAAGCCCGGCTGAGTAATTTATTGGCCTCGGGATCATTAAGGATAATTTCTTTTTCGCCGTCCCAGTTAACACTGCGGCCCAGTTTGTAAGAGAGCATGCCCAATAAAGCCATATTAGTAGAGCGGTGCCCAATTTCTATGTCGCAAACCGGCAGTTGTTTGGTTTGGATAGATTGCAGAAAGTTGGCCCATAACTGTTTAATATTCTGGTCGTCGGGTTTGTTTAGTTTGGCAGCCTCATGTAGTACCGGTTTGTTTTTATCGGTGGGGTAAAAAGTCCAGCCCTGCTGCCAACCCATGTGAAAAGTACCTTCGGTGCCATAAAAATAACAACCCACGTTTTCGCCTTTTTCGGCGTTGTTGCCCGCAAACTGGCGGTGCTCCCAGCTAACGGTAAAATCTTCGAACTCGTAAGTGGCTACTTGGTGGTCGGGCGCATCGGTGTTGTCTTGCCGAATGGCACGGCCACCCGTCGAGAATATTTTGCGGGGAAATTTTTCTTCGGTCCACCACAAAATCTGGTCGAGCCAGTGAATGCCCCAATCACCTAGCTGGCCGTTGGCATAATCTAAATAAGCCCGGAAACCTTTGGGGTGAATGGTTTTATTGTAGGGGCGGAGCGGAGCGGGGCCACACCACATATCCCAGTTTAAGTTGGCCGGCGGCTCGCTGTCGGGTGTTTTCTGGCCGGGGCCGCCGCCGTAATGTACAAAAGCCCGCACCATGCCAATTTTACCCGCTTTACCGGATTTCAGAAACTCCATACCCGATACGTTGTGCGGCGACACCCGGCGGTGCGTACCTACCTGCACCATGCGGTTAGCTGCCCGGGCCGCTTTTACCATGGCTTTGCCTTCGTTTATGGTGTGGCCAATGGGCTTTTCTACGTATACGTGGGCACCTTGCTGCACCGCCGCAATGGTAATAAGCGGGTGCCAATGATCGGGGGTAGCTACAATTACAATTTCGGGTTTTTCTTTGGCCAGCAGTTCCCGGAAGTCGCCGTATTTTTTGGGTTTATCGCCGTTTAGCTTTTCTACTTCTATGGCGGCCGCCGTGAGCATATTCTGGTCAACATCGCACAGCGCTACTACTTTAGACTGACCGGCTGCAATGGCTTCGCGCAAAATATTCATGCCCCACCAGCCGCTGCCCACCAATGCTGTGCGGTAAGGCCTGGTTTTGCCGGCCACCGAAATTAAAGGCAACGAGTACGCCGAAAAAGCAACACTAGCGGCCGCAGAGGTTTTAATAAAATTGCGTCGGTTCATTATTTGTAGTGGTTAGGGGTTAGTTGTTAGGGAGTAGTTTTTAGCTTCGATTCAGAAATTTTGAGCTGAAGATTAAGAGATTAAATGTGTCTCACGCTGTATCAATTCCTAGATTTGTACCCACACAAACCGGAAGGAAGCCGGTAATTGCATTAATTTATCAACCTTGCTGTTAAGGTGAAAAACTAATATATTTAAATTATACCGTAAAATAGGCTTCCAACTCCTGCAAGGTGTTGTGGGTAGTTTCCATGTCCTGCACGACTTCGCCTTTTTCCAGAATTACAATGCGCTGGCACACTTCTATTACGTGGCTCAGGTCGTGACTCGAAATTAAAAGCGTCATGTTTTTTTCGTCCCGCAGGGCTTTTAGCAAGTTTTTAAGTCTAATCTGCGAGCTGGGATCCAGATTGGCAAAAGGCTCATCGAGAATGAGCAACTCGGGGTTAGACAAGGCCGCTGCCGCTACGCCTACTTTTTTTTGATTGCCCTTGGAAAAATCGCGAATATATTTTTTCTGATTTAATATTTCGCCGTTAAAAAAGTCGTGGAAAGGCTGCAAGCGCTCGGCCACATCGCCGGCCGATAAATGGTGCAAATCGCCGATAAATTTAAAATATTCTTCAGGGGTTAAGTAATCAATTAAAAAGCCTTCGTCGAGGTGCGAGCCGGTGTAGTTTTTCCAGACTTCCTGCTGCGCCACGTTTACCCCTTTCGAAAACACCTCGCCTTTGCTGGGCCTGATTAAATCCAGCATCATCCGGAACAGCGTAGTTTTGCCGGCGCCATTATTGCCCACCAGGCCCACTGTTTCGCCGGTCCCAATGGCCAGCTCCGGAATATTTACCACCGTGCGGCCATTGTAAACCTTCTGAATATTTCTTACTTCTATCATGAATAAATAATTTATTTCTTTCGATTTAACAGGTCTTGCTTGGTTGCCGGCTGCTAACTGTTGATTATTTACTGTTTACTGCAAACGGCTTAAGCCTGCCGGTAGCCGGTAGCCATTTTGTATTTATGGGCCACAAAACGTTTAGCTACCAGGCTAAGCATTTGCCGGTGAAAAATAAAGCCCAGCACGCCTAATAATCCCAAGGTAAATATACCCCAGTAAGGCACTCCCATAAACCCAAAAGGCGCGTAAATAAGCAGTGGCAACAAAATAAGGGGCAACATCATTACAAACTTAGAAGCGCCCACGCCCTGCCAGTTAAAAGCCGAACTTTTGCTTAAATCGATGCGGCTTTTGTTTAACACCGAGAAGTAAAATACCACAAACACATTAACGCCAATATTAAACAGGAAAGTTGCCAAGTTAATAAGTACTACTTTCCAGCCAAAATATCCGTAAGGCAAGGTCACCAAAAAAGCCACCAGGCTAACCGGCACAAAAAACCAGAATTTGGCTAAATAAAACTGGTACGGCGAAATGCGTTTGGTTAGTAAGGCATCGAAATGGCTGCTTTGCCAACTGGGTACAAACTGCCCGTAATTAAACATAAACATGCCGGTCATCATAATGCCTACAAATATGAGCATGCCAAAGCCTTCCATGTAAAGCTTGTTCGGGTAAAAAATAAAGCCATAAATTAAAATCAGTAAAGACATAAACACTACCGATTTGGAGCGTTTGTGTCGCCAGATAAGTTTTAACTCCAGCGAAATAAGTTTACCGGTTTCGCCGAACCGGTTCAGGAAAGAAATTTCCCGGCCTTCGGCCTGAGTTGTTTGCCGGATGGCAATTTCTTCGGGGTAGGTGTGGGCTTTTAAAAATGCATAGTTTACCGCGTAGATAACCACCAATAAAATTACCGGCAGCAACAATACCCAAGGTTGGGCCAGCAGGAAATCAAACGCCACACCAGAAGCGCTGCGCAAAGAAATAACTTTAAAATAATCGGCCACTATCAGGGCCACTACCACCAAACCAAAATATAAAGTAAAGCGGGGCTTACTGCTTAGCTGCCGTTTAAAATATATAAGCAGGAAATTATTAAAGAAAATAAGTGCCTGTACGGCGGCCAGCCAGGCCAGGGCTGTGGCTGTACCATAAGCCGGTATCAGTAGCTTAACCATAAAAGGCACCAGAATAATTAGCGGGAAAAGGTTAAACAAACTAGGCACCGACTTGAGCAACACGTAATGCAGCAAGCTGGCTTTTTTAACGGGCAAGTGCAAATATGGCTGAATGGCCAGTACCGGAAGCTCCTGCAGCATAAACCGCATAAATAAATCCAATACCAAATAATAGCCTACAAAACCATTAAAAGTTGTAATAGGGTTTAGGCTGGGATAAGCCTTGCGCAGGAGTTCATCAATAAAAAAGCCCAGAATTAAAAAGCTAAGCAAAAAATAAGCAACGAAAAAGCCCAGAATAATATTAACGGCTATATTTCTACCAAAAACCGACGAGCGCCGGGATTCTTTCCATTGGTGAGCGAGCAAGGTTGAAAGCATTGTTTATTTTTATCTTTATCTCTAAAACCAGTAATTAAATTCGCGTAATAGTTATTGGCATTTCCCCGCCCAAAAAATATCTTGCTGCCTAACCAGGAGCCTGCTTACACGCTAAACACCCAAAATGCTTGCATTTGCCACGGCTTAACACGCATTAATAAATATGGGCAAAAACATCTGCTTAGCCAAAAACTAATTTAAATTTCACTTAGTTAACTCACGTTTAAGCATTTTGCTGCCCCGGTGATATTAGGTAATTGGGTTAACGTTACCAGGCGTTTTCTTTATTTAAACCTTTTTATTTGGGTTAGCGCCCGTTATTAATTATACTTTATAAAGTCGGCTCTATTTTAAACCTGTAATTCTTCTGTAGCGGGCAAATTAAACCTTTAAATCAATATTTATATATATAGCAACTCATAGTCAGCATTTTGTAACTATAAATATTAAAAATTGGAATAAACACGTATTTTAAAAATTAAGCGAAAAAATATTCCTTTGGCCCGAACCTTTTAAATATAAAAAAAGTAAAATGCCTTCAATCGCTTATTTCTCAACTATTTAAAAGCTATGCCATGAAACATTTTTTTGATTATGACTTAAACAACCCGCAGGAACGGCAAGAGCGCCTGGCTCAGTATCCGGAATTGTCTAATTTTTATTTGGCTTTACGAGAGGAACTACCCCAGGAGGAATACGAGAAATTATACGAAGCCGAGAAACAATCTTTTTACGCTTTAAATCAGCGAGCTACTTCACAACCTAAAATGCAATGGATCCGATAAGTTATTCTTCTTTTAAGAAATAAAAAGGGCAAACAAATTTATGTTTGCCCTTTTTATTTTAAACCTTACTGTAGCGGGTGCTGCTAATCTTCGCGTACAAACGGGTGCTGGTACTGCAGGGCTTCGGCTTCAGAAATTATTTCGTAACTATTCAGCATGTGGCTGCCGATACCGGTATTTAACCCTTTTACATATATGCCTTCCGGCGAGCGGTAAATGGCGTAGTTGTGTCGGCCAAATGGATATAAATTATTGCTGCGCAACTCTTTGCCTTTGGTTAAATCTAGCTGCTGGTTATCCTGGGTAGTTACTATAAATAAATTTTTATCACTCATTTTATTATTTTGGTTTTACTGCTTTTGGGCAAACGCCTTTCCGACGAATCAAAAGCGTTCTTCTTTCCGGATTTAAATATAGGGGCTAAGTAACGCTTCTGGTTTTGGCGGCAAAAATAATCCGGGGTTTTCACTTACTACTACTTTTAACCCAATCCAAAACAAGCTAAATCTATGAACCTTTGTAAAGGTTAAGCGGCTCTATACTTAAAAGCTGACTTATATTTTACATACCCCGCTTCAGTTCCGATTTAAACTTATTTAGCTGCGGTTCTATTACTTTTTTATCGCCGATAATTACCATAGTCATGTCTTCGGGGCGCACGTATTTTTTGGCGGCTGCTTGTACCTGCTCGGGCGTTATTGCATGAATTTCCTGTACCTGGTTGGTCAGGAAACTATCGGGTAAACCGTGCAAATCCAGAAAATTTAGCTGGTTAATAATGCCGGACGGCGTAGAGTTACGCAATACAAACAAACCGGCTTCCAGGTTCTGGATGCCTTTCATTTCCTGGCTGGAGGGCGCTTCTTTCTGCAGCCGCTCTATCTCTTTCACGATTTCTTTTAAAGAATTGCCGGTATGTTCGGTGGTTACGTCAGCTACTTCGGCCCAATCGGCTACCCGGTAGCGGGCATTTATACTGCTGCGGGGCGAATAGGTATACCCTTTGTCTTCGCGAATATTAGTGGTAATGCGGGAGCCAAAAGAGCCGCCCAGCAAGGCGTTCATCACGCGCAAACGGGTATAGTCGGGGTGGGAGGGATCTACTACCGGCAAACCAATAACCAACGTAGACTGCGGTGCTCCCGGCCGATCGGTTACAAGCATATCGGCTTTGGTATGGGCTTGCGCCACCGGAATACGCGGGGCCGGACCTTTATCCCAACTGCTTAGTGAATTGGTAATGGCTTTTTGCATGGCCTGGGCATTAAACTTACCAGCCGCATAAATAATTGTACGCTGGGCCCCAAACTGTTGTTCGTAAAACGCACGCACCTGGTCTACATCAAAAGCATTTATCTGGGCATCGGTAGGTAAATCGCGGCCGTAGGGGTGGCCTTTATACAGCGCCATCCGGAACTGGGTTTGCGCCTGCTGGCCGGGTTGCGACCGGGCCAGGTTCATACTGCGTTTAAAATCGTTTTTTATGCGTTCCATTTCGGATTGCGGAAAAGCCGGACGCATCACCATATCGGCCATTAAGCTTACTAACTCCGGCCCAAACTCCGATAGCACCGAACCCGATAAAATGGTTTGATTAGAACTTACGCTTACATCTAAAGTGCCGCCCATGCGGGCCACCTGCTCCGCTATTTGTTTGGCGTTGCGGGTAGTGGAGCCTTCGCGCATAAGCTGGCCCACCATGTCGGCCAGGCCATTCTGGTTTTCCTGCTCATGAACATTGCCGGCTTGTATTACTAAATTAACCGTTACTTTTGGAATTTCACCGTAAGGCACCAATGTAGCCTGTAAACCATTGGGCAGAGAAAACTCTTGCTTGGCCGGCAATACAAAGTTACGGGGTGTACCGGGCGCCGGCGGCGTTTGCCTTTGGGCCAGCAAAACGGAATTACTAAAAGCCAGGGCAGTGCCCAAGAATATTGCTGCTACTATTTTCATGATTGCTTCTTAACTTTTAGCCAATGGATTTACAATTAAAATAGTCCGGTTGGAGGGGCGTAAATATTCCCGGATGGTTTTTTGCATAAGCGCCGGCGTTACTTTCTTAAACTCGCTTTCCAGCTTATTAATGCGGCTGGGGTCGTTATCGAACAAGGCAAAACTGGCGAGTAAATCGGCTTTACCAAAACCGTATAACTGACTGATTTGATCGTACAGGCTGGAACGCATTTTTACCAGCGCCAGATCCAGCAACTGCTGGTTAATGCCGGTAGTCTCCAGCTTTTTTATTTCCCGGTCTACTACCGCCATAATAGAATCGGCCGAAATATTATTATCGTACACCAGGCTGCCGTCCCAGAGCATCGGTCCGTTGTAATTAAACATATTGCCCAGGCCGGAGTTAATGCCACCATCTACACCACCGGTGTAGCCGCGCTCCTGCACCAACGCCTGGTACAAACGGCTGTCATGGCCCTGCAGTAATATTTGGTCTAACAAACCCATGGCATAATATTCGGGCGTATTTTTATCGGGCATGTGGTAGGCAAAAGCCAGCGCCGGTTTGGTAGCCAGTTTATCGTCTTTGGTAAAACGCTGCTCTTTTTCCTGCCGGGGCTCGGTTAAATCTACCTGGGGCGGTGCGCCGGCCGATGGAATATTTTCGAAATATTTACTTACCCAAGCTTTAGCCTGCGCCACGTCTAAATCGCCAACTACCACCAGGGCCGCATTGCTGGGCGAGTAATACGTTTTAAAAAAGGATTTAACATCTTCGAGGTTAGCAGCATCCAGGTCTTTCAGATCGCCGTAAAAATTGTGGGCATTATACCAGTTTTTGTTTGCAAACTGCGGCATATCCAACCACGGAAAACCACCGTAGGGCTGGTTCAGCACATTTACTTTTACTTCGTTTTTAACTACTTCCTGCTGGTTTTTCAGGCTGGCCTGGTTTATATCCAGTCCGCGCATGCGATCGGCTTCGGCCCACAAAACGGTTTCGAGGGTGTGCGCCGGCATTATTTCAAAATAATTGGTAAAGTCGAAACGGGTAGAACCATTGTTTAGGCCCCCGTTGCCACCGGTAATTTTATCGAATTCGCCTTTAGGTAAATTGGCTGATCCCTGAAACATCATGTGCTCAAATAAGTGCGCAAAACCCGTGCGGTTTTTGGGCTCGTTCCGGAAACCAATATTGTAGTAAACCGCAACCGTAACAATAGGTGCCGTTTTATCCGGCGATAAAACTACTTTCAGGCCATTCTTTAAGGTAAAATATTCGACTGGTACCTGGTAAGCCGTAGTTTTGCCGGAATTAGCGGTTTTGGTAACGGCACCAGCACCCACCGTGGTCGGAGACGTTTTGGGGCTACACCCTGCACCCGTTAATAAAGTACCTAAACTTATGGCGGCCAATAATTTGCGGTTTAGCCGCAAAGGCCTTAATTTTTTAAACATAACCGTAACAATTATTCTGGTTAAATTTAAAATAATTTGCAGTAATAAAATATTAAATCGGCTATCTATTTTTAACAAGCTGTAAAAATATAATAAACTGATTGCGTTGTACTTAGCAATAGTATTAAGTTTTGTTAAATCTTAAAAGGCTTGTGCGCTGTTACTTTAGAGCTGGCCAGTATGCCTAATTATCTATCGGGCACCGAGACTTATCGTATAGCCGTTCCTAATTCCTGTTCTGGGTTGGCGCAAATCTTTTAAAGCGCAGCAACAATATACCCAACAGCCGCCGGCAAATTTTCCATCAACTCTTATTAGCTAATAAATGTCCGTTTTTTACCCGCACTTACATTAGCATTTTCTAAATACTGTATCGATTGCGTTAAAGAAATTTACAAAGCTTTCAGCTTAATATTGTACAACTAGAAAATCTTTTGCAGTGCGTTGTTACTCTTAGCCTTTTGCCGTACATTTAAAATAAATAAAATAATTACTGGTATTATCCTATAAATATTTTATGTATCCACCCGAATAATTAAAACAATTTAAAATGATGAAAAAATTACATTATGCGCACTACTTGTGTACGGTCTTGCCCTTATTGGCAATGTTCCCGGATTTTGCGCAGGCCGAAAACATTACTTACCGGCCTTTAACGGCCAACAGGTCTCTGGTTGTTAATAATATTTTAGAAAGCAAGCCGGCAGTTGAGGTAACCGTGCAGGGCAAAGTAACCGACGAAAAGAACGAGTCTTTGCCCGGTGTAACTGTTCAGTTAAAAGGCACTACTACCGGTACTACTACTAACGTAGACGGCACTTATTCCTTAACCTTACCATCGGGTACGGCCACCCTGGTTTTTTCTTACGTTGGGTATACCGTGCAGGAAGTTGCCGTAAATAACCGCACCGTCATAAACGTATCGTTAAAAACCGATGCCAAAACACTGGAAGAAGTAGTAGTGGTGGGTTACGGTACGCAGAAAAAAGCCGATGTGATTGTAGCGGTGGCCAGTGTAGAAGGGGAAGCCATTGCCGAACGCGGCACCGTTAATCCTTTACAAGCCGTACAGGGCCAGGTAGCCGGGGTCGATATTTCGGCGGGTACGGGCCGGGCTGGCACCAATTATAGTATTCAAATTCGGGGGCAGAACTCCCTGGCGGGTGGCTCGCCTTTGTACGTGGTAGACGGTGTAATTGTACCGGATATTAATTTCCTGAACCCGCAGGATATTGCCAAAATGGATGTGCTAAAAGATGCGGCATCTACGGCCATTTACGGTTCGCGGGGTTCTAACGGGGTTGTTATTGTTACCACCAAGCAAGGCAATATGGTAAAAGGCGGCGCCACCATTTCTTACGATGGCTATACCGGTATCCGGCAAAACGTTAGAATGCCTGATTTTATGACCGGACCCCAATGGTGGGAATTCCGGCAAAACTCTTATATCGTGCCCGATCTGATTGCCGGTAATAACCCCACCGCTATACCCAGCGCCGGCTCTGATAACCCCGAAGTAGCCCGCCGCGTGGCCGAAAATGATTATACCGACTGGCGTAAACTGGTTATGCAAACCGGGGTCCAGAACAACCACTGGCTTACCATATCGGGTACCAGCAGCAACAACATGCAATACGTACTGGGGGCCGGCTATCAAAACGAAAAAGGCACCCTAATTAACGAATCTTTCGACCGTTTTAACTTTAAAGCCAGCGTAGACCACAAACTAAATGAACGCTGGGCGGCCGGGGCCAGCTTTAATTTTGCTATCTCAGAAATAGAGCGGGGCAGTAACCTGGCGGTTACCAATGCTTTTCGTATGTCGCCGTTGTTTAAGCCTTATGACGATGCCGGTAACCTGGTTTTTAGGCCGGGCCAGATACCCGTACCCGGCACCAGCAATGTTACCAGTATGACCAGTTCGGTAAACCCTTTGCTGGATAACGCCAACTCCGATAACAATACCCGGCGTTCTTTTGGGGTAGGTAATTTATACCTGCAATATTCGCCGGTTTCCTGGATAAATGTCCGGTCTACGTTTTCGCCCCGCATTACCTTTGAAAGAAACGGCCGCTATTGGGGTGCACAAACCGAAGACCGGGGCGGTTTGCAGCCAGCCGCCGAGTTGCGCAACCAGGAAGCTTTTTCGTATATAATGGATAACCTGGTAACCGTAAACAAAACGTTTAACAATCACAGCTTTACATTTACTGGTTTGCACAGCATACAGCAGGAGCGTTACGAAAGTAACTTTAGCCGGGTAACCAACCTGCCTTTTAATTCTTCTTTCTACAACCTGGGCACAGCCTCTACCCGCGAAAGAACCGAAAGTGATTTTAGCAAAATATCGCTTATTTCTTACATGGGCCGGATTAATTATGCCTTCCGCGACCGGTATTTGGTAACGTTGGCTACCCGCTGGGACGGTTCTTCTAAATTATCGCCGGGCAATAAATGGTCATCTTTCCCATCGGCAGCGGTGGCCTGGCGTTTATCCGAAGAAAACTTTATGAAAGGCTTTGATTTTCTCTCGGATTTAAAAGTACGGTTAAGCGCGGGTATTGCGGGTAATAACAATAACATTAATGCCTACGGTACCCAAATGAATTTAAGCAGCCCTACCTTCTACGATTTTGGCGGCACCCTGGCTTTGGGCTATACGCCTAACCGCTTACCTAACCCCAATTTAACCTGGGAGCGCACCCGCGAGTATGACTTAGGCTTAGACTATGCTTTTTTGCTGGGCCGGATTTCGGGGTCTATTGATGTGTATGATAAACTGTCACAGGGGGTAATTATGGACCGCGACGTGGCCGTAGAAAATGGCTGGACCTCGATTAAAGACAACGTGGGCTCAGTAAGCAACAAAGGGGTAGAATTATCTTTAAGAACCATAAACATATCAAACGATAATTTTACGTGGTCTACTACTTTTAACTTTGCCCGTAACAAAAATGCCATTGTAGAGCTCCTCGATAAAAAAGTAGATTTGCCCGGCAATGCCTGGTTCATTGGTCAGCCCATTAATGTAAACTATACGTACGTTAATGAAGGCGTTTGGCAGGAAAGCGAGAGAGACCAAGCCCTTTTGTACAAGCTACTACCGGGTCAGACCAAAGTAAAAGATCTAAACAACGACAAGATTATCAATAATGCTGACCGGGCTGTAATCGGGCAGCGTGACCCCAAATGGACCGGCGGTTTCTCTACTTCGGTAACTTTCCGGGGCTTTGATTTTTCGGCTTCTTTATTTGCCCGCCAGGGGCAGCAGGTATACAGTCCTTTCCACGCTGAATTTACTAACTTATCGGACCGCGGCCGCACCAAGTTAGCCATGGATTATTACATGCCGCAAAACAATATTACCCAGGCCCGTGCTTCTAATACCTACCCCATGCCCGGCCGCCCCGGCGATTACTGGGCTTTGGTGGGTTACTACAAAGATGCCTCTTTTGTAAAGGTGCAAAACATATCGTTGGGGTATAATTTACCCGCCGGCCTTTTACAACGGATTAAACTTAAAAATGTACGGATCTATACCAATGTTTTAAATCCGTTTGTCTTTACCAAATATACTGGCTTCGATCCGGAAAGCGCCAGCGGTATAGATGTAAGCAGCCCTGGTAGCGTAGCGCCGGTAAATAATGGGCCAACCGTAAACAACAGCCCTACCGGTTCCCTCAACAACACGGGTGTAAGCACAGTCACTTATCAGTTTGGGGTAAATCTGAAATTTTAATTTTAAGTATCGATGAAAAAATTTAATATATTAAGTTTAGTTTTTGTTTTCCTGCTCTCCGCTACGGGTTGTAAAGATTACCTGGAAGAAGACAACCGGTCTAACATGGAATCGGACCAGTATTATGCCACCAGCGAAGGCTACGAGAAATTGGTAAATGCCGCTTACGCTTCCTTGCGTACTGTATACAGCGAACCATGGATTTTTATGGCCGGTACCGATATGTACGTAGAAGGCCGGTCTACCCAACCCAAAGGCATTAGCGAGTACCGCGAATTAAACCCCGAAGAAGCGCCCGTCGAAAATTTTTACCGCAACGCCTATGCCGCCATTCAGGTTTGTAATTCGGCTTTGTATTTTAATGATAAAACTGCTAACACGGCTAACCTGCCCTTACGCAAAGGCGAAGTAAAGTTCTTGCGGGCTTATTACTACTTTTTACTCGTCCAGAATTTTGGCGGGGTATCGCTGGTTACGGAGCGCTTTACCGAACCTATGGGGCAATTCTCGCGCAATTCGGCCGAAGAAGTATATGCTTTTATTATCAGTGAAATGAACGAAGCCTTGAGCCTGGTACCGGAAAACGCGGCTGATTTTGGCCGGGTTTCCAAAAGAGCTATCCGGCATTATCTGGCCAAAGTGCACCTGACCCGGGGTTACGAATCGTTTGGTAGCCGCGAAGATTTTGTGCAAGCAGCGACCTTAGCCGATGCCGCCATTGCCGGCCAGGCCCTCACTTTATCGTTCGAAAACTTATTCTACCCCGGCAACGAAAGAAACGCCGAAATTTTGTTTTCTATTCAATACGATCCGGGCTCTATTCAGAATCCGCAAACCAATGGTAACAACCAGAACTACTGGTTCGGGCCGTATTTTGGCGGCCAGGGCGCCGCTCAGGGTTATCCCAATCGGGCTTACCGCCTGGTGCCAACCATGTACCTGTTCGATGTTTTTAACCAAAACGATGCCCGCTTCGATGCCACATTCATGATAGAATATTACACCCGCTATTATGATTACTACGATAAAAGTACCGAGCGGAATACCCTAAATGTCCGGTTCTACTACGCACCTAAATGGGCTTCCAGTCCGGCCGATATTGAGGCCTGGCGGGCGGCTAATCCTACCCGGCGGAACGGGGCCCAGGTAATTCCTTATTCGGCGGCCTGGGAAGCGTCTAACAGCACCGCGCTGGATAATGCCACCCCGGCCATTAAAAAGTTCGACGACCCCAGATCGGTATTTGGCGAAAGCTCCAGTACCCGCGATATTTTCTTGGCCCGTTTAGGCGAAACTTACTTATTGGCAGCCGAAGCTCATTTTAAATTAGGAGATAATGCTACGGCCGCTCAACGCATAAACGAGGTAAGAAGAAGAGCCGCTAAAACCGGTACCCAAATGGCCATTACGGCCGGCGACGTAAATATTAACTTCATTCTGGACGAAAGAGCCCGCGAACTGGCCGGCGAATACCACCGTTGGTTCGATTTAAAACGGACCGGCACCCTGGTAGAAAGAACCCGTTTGTACAACCGCGATATTAGAAACTGGTTTAACCGGGGCATAGATCCGTTTCAGGGAACCGGCGGAGCACTCAAAATTTTAAGACCTATACCGGCGCGCGCCTTGCTGCTAAACGAGGGCACCTTTGAACAAAACCCCGGCTACTAAACGGGCAATAGTAATTTAGCTTAAAGTTTAACAAATTTTATTTGGAGTAGCGTTGTTGCCTGGCAGCAGCGCTACTTTTTTATTACCAAGGAGTAGGAGCCAGGCTCTTTATACCTTTCTGAAGCTTGGGCATGCATCAGAAACCTTAAAATAAATACCGGATTTTAAATAATTAGGCGCTATTTTGTGGCGCGTAAAACCCCAGAACACTTTATCTGCACAAAACCTTGCGTAAAGTAAGCCCTATAAGCTTATTAAAATAAAAGAACAAACGCCTATGCTATTCCGGGAAGCCACTCTTAAAGACATACCCCAAATGCACACGGTACGGTTATCGGTACACGAAAACAAGTTGTCGGACCCGGATAGGATAAAGCCCGCCGACTACCAACAGTTATTAGAAGGCCGCGGCAAAGGCTGGGTATGCGAGCTAGACGATGCCATTGTGGGCTTTGCCATGGTAGATTTAGCAGAAGCAAAAGTATGGGCGCTATTTATGCACCCCAATCACGAAGGGCAATTTATTGGCCGGATGTTACACGACATGATGATAACCTGGTGCTTTGCGCGCGCCATTCCCAAACTTACCCTTACTACTGCGCCTGATACCCGCGCCGAGAAGTTCTATACCAAAGCGGGTTGGGTAAAAACCGGCGTAGCTGCCAACGGCGAAGTAATATTTGAGCTTACCAATAACCTGGAAGTAGATTAGTAATTTTCCAAATTAAAAATTAGAAATTATGAATTTAGGGTTATAAGGGTCCTTTAGGTTTTTGCGCCTTCATTTAGTTCTTAGAAGGCTCATCATCAAATGAAACAAAATTGGCCTAATTGATAATAACTTCTAATTTCTATTCTGGAAGAGCACTAGCTAAGTAAAGCCACCTTACTAAGCTACAGCTAAAGTCGGCACCTTAGGCAACCTGGCCACGACATCAGTAGCTTTAGGCAGCTCAATAAAGAAAGTACTGCCTTCGCCTTCTTCGCTTTTAACCAATATTTTGCCTTGCAGGCTTTCCACAAATTCTTTGCACAACATCAGGCCCAAACCAGTACCTTTTTCGCTGGCTGTACCCAAAGTAGTAAAGCGCTCTTCGGTAAATAATTTCAATAAATGCCGCGGCGAAATACCCCGGCCATTATCGGTTACCGCAATGGTTATTTTATCTTCGGTTTCGGGCAAAAGGTGCAATTTTACCTCGCCACCGTCAAATGTAAATTTAATAGCGTTCATGAGCAGGTTACGCAAAACAAAATTCAGCCGCTCTTTATCGGCCATGGCCAACGTACCGGGCTCAATGGCGTTTACTAACCTAATATTTTTCTGCTCAGCTTTAGAAGCTGCCAGTTGAATATTCTCTTCTGTTAACACCTGTAAATCAACCGGCTGCATAACAATATTGGTTTCGTTTAACTGCGCCTTAGACCAAACCAAAAGGTTGTTTAGCATATTCATCGATACATCTACATCTTTGCTGAGCAGCTTAAATATTGGCTGCACTTCATCGGCCGACATAGGATGGCTTTGCACCAAATCGAGCACGCCTTTTATAGAACCAAACGGCGCTCTTAAATCGTGGGAAATAATAGAGAAAACTTTGTTTTTAAAGCTATTATGCTGCTCAAGCTGTTGGTTTTGCGATTTTAATTGCCCTGCCTGCACCGATAATTCGTTTTTTTGGCGGCTAATTTCCAGATGCTGGTTTTGTAAAAGCTTATTTGCTTTTTGCAGCTTAGCCGAAGCATATTTTAAGTGCAGCCGGCTGCGGTAAAGCAGCAACACCAATACCAACATAACCACCACCACCGCTACGCCAAAAGCCAAAGTAGTGCGCTGTTGGTTAATCTCTACGGTCTGGCGGGCTTTTTCTATCCGCAAGTTTTTATTTTCGAGTTCTTTCTTTTCGGTTTCGTAGCGGGTAGCCAGTTCGGCGGCTACTTTCTTCTGACTTTCCAGCCCCAGTAACTTATCATACTCCACAAAAATGGTTAAATATTTAAAGGCCTTCTCATAGTTTTTACCGGCGGCATATATTTCTTGCAGAAGCTGGGCCGAAGAAGCAATCTTTTTATTAGATTTTCCAATTACCGCCTCATCGTAGCTTTGGTGGGCATATTTAAGGGCATTTTTAGAGTCGCCGCTAGCTTGGTAAATTTGGGCAACGCTTTTGAGCGTACCACTTTTGCTGTTTTTATGACCAATTTCGTCGGCTATGCGCAACGATTTAAATAAATAAGACAGGCCCCGCTCTGGTTGGGGCAGGTACAGGTGCACATTGCCAATATTATGCAAACTTATAATCCAGTTACGTTTATTGCCTAGTTGTTCCTGCAATTTGGCCGCTTTGGTAAAATGCTCCAGGGCCTGTATATATTGGCCTTTATCTTCGTAAATATTGCCTATGTTATTGTAAAGCCGGGCCAGGGCCAGTTGGTCTTTTGTTTTTTGGGCCAGTTTTAAAGCTTTGTTATAAAAAGAAACCGACCGCTCCGGATCTTTTATTTTGTGGTACATGGTACCTAAATTGGTGTAGGCTGTAATAATAGTAGTGGTATCGGCAATTTTTTCGCCTATGTTCAGAGCCTCTAAGTGGCATACCAGGGCTTTGTCAAAATCGCCTTGTACTAAATGCGCATACCCAATCAGGTTTACGGCCTTAGCCCGTGTAAGGGGTAAGCTAGTTTTTTTGCATAATTCGTAGGCTATTTGGGCATGTTCTAAGCCTTTGTTCGTATCAGATAAATAATATTCCCTGCTTAAAGCACAATGTAACTCTATAATGGCCGAGTCGGTGCGGGCTTTGGTTAATTCAATGGTTAAGCTATCGGTTAGTTTGGTTTGTGCGTATGTTGCATTAGCCGTAAACACCAACAATAAAAATAAAATTTTTCTCATATTAACCTAATAAGCAAGTTGTGTTATTTGCATCTACCACCAGGGTTAACCGCCCAGCCATGTTTTGGAATAGCAATTTAAAGATATTTTTTTATTACTTATCAATCTTTTACCGAAATAATAAAATATAATTTTTACCTGCCACAAAATTTTAAATATTGTATAATATCAATTTGACATCTTTAAAGCCTGGCGTAATATATTTACATATTTCCGGCATCTAAACTCCTTGGGGCAACAAATAGTTATCTTACTTCATTTAAATACGCCCATTCTATTTTCTGATTTTATACAACTCCAAAATGGCCAATTAATAAATTCATCGTTTTTATAAAATAATATAGGTTATCCCGAGTTTATTTTATAAACCAATTAAGCCTAAACTATGAAAAGAATCTTTGCGTTCCTTGTAACGGCTTTTTTAATAAGCCAGCCGGGTTTTAGCCAGAACTTATGGGGTATTAAAGCAGGGCCCAGTATTACCAATATCACCCGCCAGGGTTATCCAGATGGGGAAAATAGTAAAGCCGGCAACAGAATTGGCTATCAGTTGGGAGCCTTTGTGCAACGGGATATTGGCGAAAAAATGTTTATGCGCACCGAGTTGGCTTATGCTGTAAAAGGTTATACTTCTACGGAGAGTAGCTCTGGTACAAAGGGTAAAACAGGTTATAATTATATTAATTTACCGCTGCTACTGGGTTATAAAATAAATCCAAAACTAGCGGCTTTTCTGGGCCCGGAAATTAGTGCCTTAGGGAATGTATATGCAAGTTCCCGCAGCAATAAACAACGAACCAGAATGAATAATACAGTTGATTATGAAAAGCTGGATGTAGGTGCTACGGCGGGGGTGTTGTACCATTTAACCGCCAAAATAAGTCTTGATTTGCGGTATGCTTACGGGTTTAGCAAAATATTAATTATGGATTTTACCGATGAAAACGGACATAATGTTGGTCAGGCAAGTGAGAAAAATAACAAAGCGCTGCAGTTAAGCATTAATTACTTTTTCCGGGACAGAACTTAATCTAAACACCGGTTAGCGGTTTGTATAGGTGCAGGAACCTTAACCGGTCGGGGTTTGTCCTGTTTATAGGCATAACTGCCAATAATTTTATTAGCAGCGAACAACCCTATTTAACGGAGTTTAAGATGAAAAATAAAGCGTTATTTGACAGAACCGTAAAAATTTTAGTAAATGCTTACCTGAACAATACCTTGGTACATAATAATTGCTGTGCCTGTGCTGTAGGCAATATTATTGCGGCCAATATGCAAATTACCTACGACCCGTATTTAAAATGGACAGGCAGGCAGTTGGCTTGGTCTAAGGTTTTTGTAACCATGCCTTTTAAGAGCGAGCAAACCCAACGGCCCTGGGCCTATAATGGCAGCGCCAAAGAACAGATAGACGCCACAGGTTATACTTGGCAGGAATTGGCTATAGTTGAAAAAGCGTTTGAAAGTATTCCTAAAAATACCAGTGCCGATGAGCGGATGTTTAATGGTTTAATGGCCGTGGTAGAAGCCCTCGGCGCTATACACGACCTGGACGAAGAAACAAAACAGGAAACCAAAGCACTATTTGTGAAAGCGTAAGGAATAGCACTCTAATTTTAGACTGACTGAAAAATCCGGCAAGGCAAAGGCGCTAAACCTAAGCATGGCCGGATTTTTTATTTCCGTATAATGCTAAACTACTTGGGCGTAAGCTTGCATGAGCCGGTACAGCTCGTTTACGGTACGCCAGTTGCGGGTAGTGGCCGTTACTTTTAACTTTCGCTCTAAAAAATTATTAGAAAGCTTGGTGTTGCCGTAACCAGGTGGGCAATACAAGAATATTTCTTTCCCTGCACTACAAATTTATCGGGTTCATAGGAAGTTGGCTCTAATTTATTAACCAGTTCAGGCGCGGGCACCTGGTCCAGAAAAGTTACGAGCATTTTCTCTTTTTCTATTTGCGCGTTACCGGCCCACGGATTCTGGTTAAGCAGGATCTCTAATTCGGCTTGAGTCCTGGTAATTACCGGTACCTCAAAATTATACCGCGCATAAATTTGGGCTGCAATTAAATGGGGCAGTTCTTCTAAAGGCGTATGCTGGTTCTCGAAAATAATATTCCCGCTCTGGATATAAGTAGTTACCTGCTTAAAGCGCATTTCTTCGAACATAGTCCTGACATCTGCCATCTGAATCTTTTTCTGCCCGCTTACATTAATGCCGCGCAACATTGCCAATACCGCTGCCATAGATTTTTGCTTGTATGTCTAGCTAAAGCTTAACAAAATAAGTATCTGGCTTGGTGTGGTAAAAATATAAACTCCCCGGTAAATCTGGTTAGCCACTATTAGCACCAGGCATTAAAAATTTATTAGGCTCCGGATAATCGGGCTCTATTTGGCCGAGGTGGGCATATTATAATGAATAAAAAAGCCTGTTGTTTCCAACAGGCTGGGGGGAAGCATTGTTAAGACGGCCGCATAGAACGCATAGAATATTTAGAATTTATTTTTTATCCCGGGCCAAATCGAAAACCCGCGAAATATTAAATCCAAAGTAAATACCACCATCGCGCCAGCGGTTTTGCGTTTCGGTAATAAAAAATTTTTCTATCATACCCTGGGCATTGGTTACATGCAATTGAAAAACGTGGCCGCCAGTCTCAATATCAAAACCAAGCGAAAAAGAATTTACATAATCATCGGCGGTAGCGCCGGGCAGCAGGTAAAAATATTCGGCGTTAAACGTGGTGCGTTTGGTTAATTTATACCGGCCGCCCAATCCTACGGCATACACGTCGTTCTGGTCGCGGGTATCGCTTACCAGATTGCGGTGTACCAGCGTAGGCGCTAGTTGTAAAGATAAATGCTGGTTAAACTTACGGGCCAGCAATAATTGGTACGTGTATACCAGCCGCGACGAGAATAAATTATCGCGTTCAGAATCGGCAAATTTTAAGGTTTCTAAAGCGGTACTGGCAAAAGCCGTTGCCGTGACGGGCGCGCTCCAGGAACCTTCTTTTTGCCGCAGCAACTGGTATTTTAAGTAACCGTCGTAGGTTTTGCGCAAAGAGCTGCGCCCCGCACCCACCGATAAGCGGTTGGTAAGTCCGTATTCGAGCGCCAACCGGATGGTGGCCTGGTCTAACCCAAAAAAGTTGTAAGCCCCGCTATTGAGCGTACCAAACCGGTGCGATATTAAAAACAAAAGTTCTTTGGCCGGAATAGTTTGTACGGAGTGCCCGTTTATAATACGCGTGGCTTTAAAAGTAGCCGTGGCAAAAGAGGTACCAGCGCTGTCGGCTTCGGCCAGCGCCAGCAAATCGTCTTGCGCCGATACCTTTTTGGCAAACAGGAAACAGGAGGAAAGTAAAACAAAGAGGAATATCTTTTTCATACGTTTTAGCTTAAGGTACTTTGGCTGCGGTTTCGGTATAAGGCGCGTAAAGCAGGTTTACTTTAACCTGAATAATTTTAGCAATGTGGTTGCGTACCAGCAAGGGTATTTCAATGGCGTAATCTTCGGGCTTTACTTCAAACACCGACTTGGCCCCAATTTTACCGCCTTTAACTTCTAAAGTACCATCGGCGGTAATGGGTTTGGTAACGCCGTGGATGGTAAGCTGGCCGGCTACTTTTACTTTGTACACGCCATCCTGCTGTAGATTTACCGCTTTTATATTTTCGATATTTCCTTTAAATGTACTTTTGGGAAATTTATGCGACTCGATATAATTTTCGTTAAAATGCTCTTGCATTAAGGCTTTTTTAAATTCAAAAGCTTTCATAGGCACCGAGAAAACCAGCTCGCCGGTATTTACATCCAGGAAAGAAGAAACCTGTTTGTTGTGGGCTTCAATGTTTTCGATTATTTCTTCCGAAAAGAAAGAAATATTGCCGTTGCGGGTAAAATAGCGGCTTTGTGCCTGGCCGGTAAACCCTACCAGCAGCAAGCAAAAAAACAGGACTCCTAATTTCTCTTTCATAGCCAACGGTTTTGGTTAATCCTTAATTATTCAGGGTTCCCCCTTCTATCCATTTTTTAATTTTAGCTAAATCGCAGGCCGGTAATTTATTTCCGCCTTTGGGCATGGGTGGGTGGCCAGGTTCGTGATTAATGACGGCAAGTAAATTTCGGTTGGCCTGGGTTCTAACCCCTTCAAAGGTATCCAGTACCACTGAGCCAGACGGGAAGCTGCTGCTATGGCAACTGTAGCAATTTTGTTGCAAAATAGGCTTTATATGAGCCAAATAAGTAACCTGATCGGTGTTGCAGATTGCATCTTCTGCACCGTATAATTCTTCTTCGTTGTTATACGTACAGCCTGCCAGCAGCAATACCAGGCAAAACACGCCGGCAGTTAATACACGTTTGGGTTTAAAATAAAGCTTCATGTTCAGGCAATTTGGTCTTCTATCAGATTAAGTTCCGGACTTTTGGCAACACGGGACGCTTCCTTTTTTCTCCGGATAATTATTAGGCACTTACATTTACTTTGCTCCGAAACGGCTAATCTTTTATTTACCGGGGGTAGCGGTAACTCAGCGAAAAGAAAACACCCGCACTGGCCAGCTTAATTTTACCGGCTCCCACACCGGCCAAAGGCACTTTCACGAACGGTTCGGCCCCTATTAATACACTACGCGAGAGCTGCCGGGCATACCCCACCGACAAGTTGCTGATGCTAAAAAGGTGCTTGTTCTGGTTTTTTACCTGCCAGTAACTGGTGTAGCCCTTGTTGCCACCGTAACCATAATATTCATAAGTATATTTTTCGGTCCGCATCAGGTAACTAGATACGCCGGCGTTAACGGTTAAACTGTTGCGGCCCTGTTGCCAAACCTGGTAGCCAATATTTACCGGAATATCCAATACCTGGCAAACGGCTTCAATATCGTCAGGTTCGTGGCGGCCGTACCAGAAATTGGGCTTACCATAATCGGTGGGCAAGGCTTTGTAAACCTTACGGGCCCGAATTACCCCCGACGAAAATAGCCATTTACCCCAGAAGTTGTAGGCAATTATTAATCCGGCATTGGTACTGATTCCGCCCAGATTTTTAAAACCTACAGCCGTTAAATCAGGAGCAGCCAGCACGCTAAAAGTAATTCGGCCGACTTTAAAGTCAGGTTTCTCTTTATTCTTTTGCGTACTGTCGGCCGGCAATTTCTTTGCGGCTACTTGGCTACTATCGGGTATAATATTAGGCAAAGAATTTACCTGGTTACCGGTCATTGCATCGGGCAATGGTGCAGTCACCGAATCGGACTGTTGGGCAGTAGCGTAAGGTTTTGCCGTAATTAAATTATTAGCCTTATTAGCAGCCGAATCAGGTTTAATATTTACCTGACCAATAAAACCGCTTTGGTTGGTAGTGTCGGCCTCTACTGCGGTTTTTAAGTTTTTCTTTTTGGCCGGTGTAAACGCCATACTTTGCCCCATATTTTTATAAGCATTTACCTCAGGCGTATTTACCTCTGACCCGGGTTTGCGGGTAATTGGTTTGGCCTGGGTGCCAGCGCTTATCGCACCAACCCTGCTACTGGCAATTTTGGGTGTAGTATTACCCGCTGGGTTGGTACTGGCCCCAGCAGGTGTAGCAGC
>NZ_JBMQUD010000017.1:0-38095 GCF_057359045.1 Adhaeribacter sp. | reverse complement strand
TTTTCTCTAATTTAATTAAAGAATATTTCCATTCTTCTTCGGGAATCTCGGAACCCGGCATACCAAACCGGAATTGCTTATCGGTGGCGCGCTCGGTTACGGCAAAATTTTCGCGGGTCCATTTAATAGAAGGAATAGGAATATGGGTAAGCCCTTCTTTATCCAGCAACTGCGCGAGCACGTTGCCGGTAGAACCGCCGGCCAGGTAATAAGCCAAAGATTCTCCGCCCATCCGTTTTATTGCCCGCGACACATTTATACCGCCGCCGCCTGGCTCAAATACCGGGGCATCGCAACGTAATTTGTGGTCGGGATCAATGTGGTCTACATAAGTACTCTTATCTACGGCAGGGTTTATGGTAAGCGTAACAATTTTCATTGAAGGAGGTTTCTTAGCGAAATTTTGGCAATATAAATTAAATTTCAGCTTCTAACTAACATAAAATTATTCTGGTTGCGCATTTTTTTCATTTACTATTTTACATATAACTGATTACCAGATAGTTATTTAAACAACAGGCAGTTTTCCAGAATGGTATTTAAAACACTTTAAAATAAGCCTGTACAGGGCAACCAACCCTTTGGTTGTTATAAATAATTAACCTGGCTAAAGCTTAGCTAATACTGGTGTGTATAAATGTAAAAATTACAAAATATTATTTAACCTTATTTTAGAAAGCACTTAATTCAATTAGTTTAATCCCGCTACTAAATTATCGGCAAATTTCAGCCTGATTAAACTGACTTATTGCATCCATTTAGGGCATATAGCTTTACCGGTGTTAAATAATTTTAGACCCAATATTATTTCGTGGGTACCGGTGTTGGAGCGGGTTAGGTTAGAGGTATTAAAATCATAGGAATAGCCAATATCCATAATATAGCTAATGTTAATGCCTGCCATGCCAGATACCGCGTCTTTGTTCCGATACGATACACCGGCCCACACCCGGTCGGCATAAACGCCTTTCAGGTTAAAATCTACCGATACTGGGCTAGGGCTAGCCAGCTTTACCATAACCGAAGGAATCACATCAAAAGTAGGGCTTACTCTAAATTTATAGCCGGCAGTGGTATAAAAATGCCGCTGAAAACGGTCGCCACTTCCTGCATCGTTATCGGTGTTGTTTAAGTCGCGGCGGTTACGTAATAATTGTGCTCCCGATAAACCAATAAAAAAATCTTCGGAGTACAACCAGGTACCTAAGCCCAGATCAAAGTAAGAAGTATTGATATAATCGCTGGTTATACTGGGGTCGAAGGGATTGGTAAAAGTGGCTTCCTGCGGATTAAAACTTTGCCGGAGTAAACCCGCCATAGCGCCCACCGAAATACTTACTTTGGTACTCAGGGGTAAATGATAAGCGTACGAACCTGTAAAATTGGTTTGTCGCAAAGGACCGGTTTTATCGGTTAAGGCAATAAACCCCAGCCCGTGGTGTGGATAAGGCGTGGTAAACCGGTTTAAGTTTACAGACCGGGTACTGCCAATACCCCGGCCACGGTTCCGGACCCGGGTAGCTTGTTTACCAATGGGCATGTGGGCACTTACGTAGTAGGTAACGGGTGCCCCTTCTAACCCTACCCATTGCTGCCGGTGGCCAATTCTTACATCGGCGTAATCTTCTACGCCGGTTAAACCAGGGTTGAGCAAATAATTATTAAGCATGTACTGGCTGTACTGCGGCCGCTGCTGGGCCAGTACCGGGCTTAATAAAACCAGAAATAATGCGGCTAATAATAAAATATGCTTCATAGGGTATTAGCGAATAATGGTAACCGAACCGGAGATAGGTCTGATATCTCTATCGAGCCGGATAATGTAATAATAAGTAGCCAGCGGCAGGGCACTACCTTTAAATGTGCCGTTCCAGGGCACGTACGTTCCCTGCGATTTAAACACCTGATTTCCCCAGCGGTTAAATACCTCTATCGTGGCATTGGGATATTGTTCAATATTCTGAATTTCCCAGGTTTCGTTAATATTATCGCCATTGGGGCTAAAAGTATTTACCACAATTACCCGCGGAATTACGGTTATGGTTACTTCGTCGGTAGCGGTACAGCCATCTTCGGTGGTAACGGTTACCCGGTAGGTAGTAGTTTTGGTAGGTGTAGCAATAGGGTTGGCCACATTTGGGTTATTTAGCCCGGTAGCCGGCGACCAAACATACGTAGTACCACCGGTTGCCCGTAAAGCAAATGGTTGGCCTTCAATAATGGTAGTATCGCGGCCGGCATCCGCCGCAATGGCGATAACAGTAACTTTAACCGGTGTGCGGGTAACACTCACACATTGATTATTACTAACCGCCTGCACATAATACGTAATATCGCTGGTTAAAACAGGCGTTACAAACACCGGCTCGAACGACACCGGCGAACCGCCGGTAGCCGAGGTAAACCACTGGTAAGTATTGCCAGCCGTACCGGTTATGCGCAAGGTGGCTGAAGTTCCCGCACAAACCCTTACATCTGCTGCTTCTACGGTAGGGGCAGCCGGCAAAGGTTCAATGGTTACGGCCACCACATTCGAAACCACCGGCGGGCAGGTGGAACCGGCAATGCTTACAGTACGGCGGTACCAGGTATTCTGTACCACCGAACCCGGCGTAAAATCTTTGGTGTTATTGGTACCGATGGCTGGGTTAAAGCCCGCCGTAGCGCTGGTAATGCTGCTTTCCCAAAGATAAACCAAAGTACCACTGCCACCGCTAGGTGTAGAACCGGTTAGCACAGGAACTGTGCCCTGGCAAACCACCGTTTGAGCAGCGGTAATGGTATTATTTTCGATGGCCGGCGTAACGGTAATGGTTACCACCTCGCTAATATTGGGCTCGCAGGTACCCGAGGTAACCACCCGCCGGAAATAAGTAACCGGAGCAGTTAAAGTACCAGGCGTATACGTTATGCCATTGTTGGTGCCCGCGGCCGGACCAAAACCTACTGTAGCGCTGGAGGTACTGCTTTCCCATAAATAGGTGTAAGCACCAGTGCCGCCGGTAGGTGTAGAGCCGGTTAAAGGAGCCGGCGTAGCATTGGCACATAACGTTTGCGAAGTACCAATGGTGTTCTGGGCCAAAGCTGGCGCTACGGTAATCTGGATTATGTTGGAATATCCCGTACAACCCGCTGAGGTTACTTGCCGCCGGTACCAGGTAGTTTGGGTAACTGCGCCGGGGTTAAAGTTTTCTTCGTTAATAATTACCGGGGCACCGTTGGGGCCGGTAGCCGGCGCAAAGCCTGCCGTAGCGCTGGTGGTGCTGCTCTCCCAGATAATGGCATAATCTACCCCGTTACCGCCCGTTGGGCGCGAACCGATTAAAATTTCCGGCGCAGAACCAGCACAAACCGTTTGGTCGGCGGTAATGGTATTGGTAGCGATAAGCGGTACAACGGTAATTTCTACCGGAATACTGTAACTAGGCTGGCAAGCCCCGGATACTACTGCCCGCCGGAACCAGGTTGTTTGGGAGAGAGCCGGCGGCGTATATCCCGAACCATTATTTACGCCGGGAGCCGTGCTAAAGGTACCGGTAGGCCCAGTAGTACTTAACTCCCAGGTATATTGATAGCTACCGGTACCTCCGCTAGGCTGCGTACCCGTAATAGGGGCCGGTGTGCTGCCCACGCACAGCGATTGCGGTGCCTGAACATTGTTGTTTTCAATAGCTGGTAATACGTTTAAAGTAAATGCGGCTCTTTGGCTTTCACATTCGCCGGAACCTATTGAATAATAAATAATAGTGGTCTGCGTAACGGCCGGCACCTGGTAAGATGCCCCCGTAGCCACGGCGGTACCACCTGTTTGGGCCGTATAGAAATTATAAGTGGCCCCGGCACTACCTACGGGTTTA
Organism: Adhaeribacter sp.; assembly: GCF_057359045.1. Classification (NCBI taxonomy): domain Bacteria; kingdom Pseudomonadati; phylum Bacteroidota; class Cytophagia; order Cytophagales; family Hymenobacteraceae; genus Adhaeribacter; species Adhaeribacter sp. The sequence continues at coordinate 34,238 of NZ_JBMQUD010000017.1, read as the reverse complement.
ATTTCGTAAGCCTCCCCACTGCAAATAGTAACGCTACCGTCAGTGGGTTTAGGCGGGCGTTCGGTAATTATAAAAGTAGCGGGCGGCCGCTGGTTTGCCCCTGGCGCATCTTCAGAAGCTTCACATTCATTCTCGAAACGGGCCGCAATGGTGTAAGTGCCCGGTCCCGGGAAAGTAATCTTCGGGTTTTCAATATTTGGATTATCAATGGTAGCACCACCGGTTAAAGTCCATACAATGGTAGAAGTGGGTGTTTTCTTAATATTTAGTTCCGTATTAGGATCAAAACGCGCTCCCAACTCTTGTCCCGTCACGACTAGTTGTTGGCCAGGATCAATACAAATTTGTCCGCCTTGGATTTGAACTTCGGGGTAAACAATCAAAACGGTTTGCTGATATACATATTTTCCATCTTCATCGGCGGTTTCATCATCATCGGGCGTATTGGGGTCGTCGGGCGTTTTGGGCCCCTCCGGATCATTGGGATCTACGCAAGGATTGCTTACGGTAAGTTTAATATTATACCGGCCTTTTTCATTAAATTGAATTACCGGGTTTTTAGTAGTATCGGAAGTACCTTCAATAAAGGTAAAGTTAGTAGGCCCACCTTGCTGGGTATTCGTAATTTCCCATTTATAAGTTAAACCACCCCCGGTAGAAGTATTATTTATTTCTACTCTTACCGGCACACCGCAATCAATCTCCGGCTTAATAATATTTGTTTTCTCGGCTTCAAAACTAGCCTTAGGGTCTCTACCCACAGTAAAAGAAATTTCTCTTACTACCGGACATTGTGCGCCCGGGTCGGTGGCGGTTATTTTAATAGCATAAGTACCTTCTTTGGTATAAGCAGTGGTATTGCTGATGGGCACGGTGCTGCTAAACTGAGCGGCCGTATACGTCTTCGGACCAGCGCCGTCGCCCCAATCTACGGTGTAAGTAGTAAAAGCACTATTAGCGGCATTGTTTGTTAAGGTAGCGGTTACTTCAATAGAATCGGCTTCCGGCACACAAACACTATTACCATTGCTGTTTGCGCCGGTACCATTTTTATAAGTCAGGGCCGGAATAACAAAGTTTGGCTGCTGTTTAACCGTTACCGGTTTTACCGCACTGGCTTGTGAAACACAGCCGGTCGAATTATCATAAGCATACACCGATACATCAAAATTCTGGGTTCCGGTACCGGTAGCGCTGTAAGTATGGGTTATGGTAGCTTGTTCGGTAGAAATAGTAGTGCCGTCGCCAAAATCCCACACATAACTAATATTGGGGGCAGCCGGACCAACTTTGGTAAAAGTTATGGCCGTACCAGAACAAGCATCATTATTTGTAATTGTAAAATCGGGCTGAAGCGGCGGCGGACTGGTATTTACCCGCACATTTACCGGGGCCGAAGTAACGGCCGTACAAGCGCCCGTGCCGGTGCCGGTAACCGTTACCGTGTAAATACCGGCTTCGGTTACGGTCAGGTACCGGGAATCTGTACCCACGTTTACATTATCTTTTTTCCACTGATAACTTAAGCCCGTACCACTGTTAGCAGTTAAAACAATGGCACTACCGGAGCAAATGGCAGCGCTTGCCGAGGGCGTTACAGTAGCGGCACAGGGTGCATTTTGGGCTCTTAAAACAGATATACTGCACAGGAACACCAATATTAAGAGGAAGTAGTTTCTAAGACTGTGCACGGAGTATAATTTAGTAATCAAATAGTATAAAGTTAAAGTGAACAGATTAGCAACTAAAGGCAAGCATTTCAGCAATGGATGCTGAATTTAATCAATAAATATAAAAGCATGCTGCCGCTGTAGCTACCTTTAAATACTTATCGCAAAAAACTACAAAATATTGTAAGCCCAAAACAGCATTTACAAATTTATTCAAACTTATTTTTATTCCCTGAAATGAATAAGAATTAACCCCACCAATGGGCTAAAAATAACGGATAATATTTATTTAGGCAACGATAATCCGGCCGGATAGTTTTACTTACTTCCGGGATAAATTTAAAGCTATTTATAAACCTAAACCGACTTATGCCAGATTAGTTATAAACAGACGAGCTAAACCGGATAGTAAAAGCCGTAATGCCGGCTTCGTCGGTTTGGAGGGAGAAAGGAAAATTGTGGTTGATGAGGATATCGCGGATCATGGTAAGGCCAATGCCTTGGCCATTTTTTTTGGTGCTGAAGAAAGGAGTAAATAATTGCTGGCGCACGGCTTCCGGTATACCTTCGCCGTTGTCTTCTATTACCAGGCAAGCCGGTTGTAACTGCGTTTTCACTTTAATGTAGCCATCGGCATCTACAGCTTCCATCGCGTTTTTTATAATATTAATGAGTACCTGCTCCAGTTGCTGCACATCGGCGGCAATTAAAAGGGGTTCGGGGGCCAGGTGCCATTCCCAGGTAATATTCCGGTGGGCCAGTTGGGGCTGCATGAGGCGGTAAACACCTTGCAGCAACTGGTGCAAATCGCAGGGTTCGCGGTTAGGTGCCGGCAGCCGCACCATAGTGGCAAAGTTGGCCATAAAAGCCGCTAAATTTTTGTTCCGTTCAATCGATACCTCCAGGGCTTCGCGGTAATCGGTCTGGTAATCTGGTTCTAATTGCGGTGCGTAGCTTTTAAATGAATCCAGGATAGAATTAATGGCGCCAATAGAATTATTTACCTCGTGCGACATCATCCGGATTATTTTTTCGTAGGCATATTTTTCTTTTTTTATAATGTCTTCGGTCAGTTCTTCCAACATAATAAAATAACGCGGGAAGCCTTTATCGATAAAATAAGATTTGTGGCCGCGGTACGTCCGGATGCCGTTGATGTGAAAAATACGGGCTTGCCCTTCTTTTAAAGTACTTAGTTCGGTGCGCCACTGGCCCGGTAAATCGTCCAGCTTTTTACCCAGCAAGGCCGGCATGGGCACCTGCAGCCAGGCTTTGGCCGCCGGGTTTACCTGCTGAATAAAGCCATCGTAATCCAGCATAATAATACCGGAGGGCGAGGCCTGGATCAAGCGCTCAAGTAAATGCTGTTTTTCGTTTTGGCTGATGCGCTCCTGCCGCAGCTGGTCCATCATCAGGTTATACACCTCAATGAGTTGGTCTACTTCGGGCTGCCCGGTTTTAAGGAATTTAACCGTAAAATCTTTTTCTTTGATAGATTCGATGCCCGCCGCAATTAAATTTAAAGGCCGTACAAAAGCCCGGTAAATCTGAAACGTAATAACCAGCGACACCACAATTAAGGCTTCGGCCGCCAGAAATAATACTTTATCTGTGAGCAGAAAATGGTACGTTAGAATAAGCAGGGTGGCGTGCACCACTACGGCAAACAAGATAAATTTAGTCCGCAGCGTCATAAGGAATATTAAATTTATCGAGGCGCCGGTACAGGGCACCGCGACTTACCCCCAGGGCTTTGGCTACTTTGCTTACGTTGTGGTCGTAGAATTCCATCGATTTCCGGATCATCGAGGCTTCCATTTCTTCTAAAGTCATAGAACCCACGGCGGGCATGCTTTTTTTATCGGCTTTTTTTGGCGTATTCTGTAAATAAGACTGGAAGTCTTCGGGTTCCAGCACGTTTTTGCCGGTTATCAGCACGGTGCGTTCTACCAGGTTTTTCAGTTCCCGAATATTGCCGGGCAAGGGCAGTTGCTTTAGCCAGTTCAGGGCTTTGGGCGTAACCGTTAAATCGTGGCGGTTATAAGTAGTTTTGAGGTTCTGCAAAAAATAATTTACCAGCAGCGGAATATCGTTGGGCCGCTCCCGCAAAGCCGGCAACTTTACCGTTATTAAATTTATCCGGTAAAATAAATCTTCCCGGAAACGGTTGTTTTCGACCATGTCTTCGAGGCTGCGGTTGGTGGCGCTGATTACCCGAATATCGAGTTTACGCGGGCGGCTGTCGCCGAGTACTTCGTAGGTGCGGTCTTGCAGTACCCGCAGCATTTTTACCTGGCTGTTCAGGTCCAGTTCGCCAATTTCGTCCAGAAAAATACTGCCTTTGTTCGCCATTTCAAAACGGCCTACCCGGTCGCCTTTGGCATCGGTAAAGGCACCGCGCTTGTGGCCAAACATTTCGCTCTCGAACAAACTTTGCGAGATGCCGCCCAAATTCACTTTTACAAAAGGCTGATTTTTACGCAAACTGTTTAGGTGAATGGCTTCGGCAATTAATTCTTTGCCGGTGCCGCTTTCGCCTTCAATCAGTACCGACGCATCGGTGGCGCTAATCTGCCCAATGTTCCGCAAAATGGCTAAGAATGCCGGGTCTTCACCCACTATTTTACCAAAATTATACTGCTTATCGAGTTGCTGCCGGCTCAGGCTACCGGGGTTAGCGGTTTGCTCTTGGTTGCCCAACTGCCGGGCGGTTTTTATTTGCTGTAATAAATATTCGTTGCTCCAGGGTTTGGTAATAAAATCGAAAGCACCGGCTTTGATTCCTTCTACGGCCAGCGCAATGGTCCCCCAACCGGTCAGCAATATTACCGGCACCTGCGGTATTATTTTTTTTACCTGGCTTAACAATTCCAAACCATCCTGCCCCGAGGTCTCCAAAGAGAAGTTCATGTCCATGATTACGACTTCGAGTAAGTGCGCGTGCTCCTTTACCGCTTTTAAAGCTTCGCGGGCATTTCCGGTACTGACGGTTTTATAGCCCGCTTGCTTTAACAGCAGGTTCAGCGAGGTACGTACGGCAATATCATCGTCGATTGAGAGAATCATGGGGGTAAATGGTGTTGTTAAAGATATAAATTCTGCGGGGATTAGTTCTATTATTTTGGGGAGACAAAAATACAGCTTCTGGTTAGTAATATTTGTATGGGTTTTGAATGTTTGTCTTTTGAAAGATTTCATCTTTCAAGGCGGTGGTGCTAACCGTTAGCTGCGGCCTAAGTTTACTCCCGGCCGCGAGGCCCCGTTTGGCCGCTCGGGCTGTTAAGCCTTCCTTTCCTCCTACGTCGGAATGCCTCGTTCCTCGGCACCGGAATTCTTAAAGGCCCTCTCTGTCCAAACTGCGATAAGAGCCAGTAGTTACCACTTTTCTGTCTTCAACCTGATTCTGCTTTAGTATTTTAATATTTTACAATTATTCACCTACGGCTTGCTACTAGCATCAGTGGTTCCAGCTGCGTTAGCCGGGCTCCCCGCCTATTTTAGGAGGGACTGGGGGCGGTAAACTTCAACCTACGATCAACCAATTCAGCAATTCAGCAATTCAACCATTAATCTACTCCTCGTGCAACGCATTTGCCGGCGCAATTGAAGCCGCTTGGTGACTGGGGTAAGCGGCACAGCCAGCAGCTAAAAGGTAAATAATAACAACGGCGGTTACCATGGCCGCCAGGTACACGCTGGTTTGCACGCCAAACACTTGTAATAACGGAAACTGCAAGGCAATTATAATCCCCGAAAGAATGCCAAAGGTAGCCAGCACCAGCACCTCGCCGATAAATTGTTGGTACACCTGGCCCGAAGCGGCACCAATGGCGCGGCGCAAACCAATCTCCGATATGCGTCGGTTTATGTTGTACCACAGCACGCCAAATAATCCCAGGGCTACGTTCAAAATCAAAAAACCACATATTATAGAGAAGACAACGAGCGGAATCAAGGTTATTTTGGTATCGGAGGTACGCATTTCGTTCATGGTTTTAAGCTCTATCGTCCAGCCTTTTGCAATCTGGGCAGCTTGCTTTACCAGCTTTTCTTCAAAGGCGCTGGTTACACCTGGTTTTACCCGAATTACCAAGTTATTTAAAAAGCCAGCGGCAGTACCATTGCTCGTGTAATCGGTATTCAGGTATTCAAAAAAGCCGGGCCTATCCTGAGAGTATTCGCCTTTCTGGCGAAAGGCTTGAATAACGCCTACAATTTTCCGGTCGTTAATACCTTTTTCTGATATTACTTTACCCACGGGATTCTGGTCGGGAAATATTGCATCACTTAAAGCTTTGTTTATAACAATAGCATTGGTACCCGCTATATTATCTTGGGGGCCAAACCAGCGCCCCTGAACTGCCGGTATTTGCATTACTTGCGCGAAATCTTTATCTACCTGGTAAAAATCTACCATAGAAAACCGATTGTTATAGCTGAACCCCACATTACTGGTATTCATGGTATACGGAAGATTAGAACCGGCCAAGGCCACATTTACGACTTCGGGGTTAGATTTTAGCTGTTGCTTTAAGCGGTATTGAATGTCCCGGATTTGTTCGGGATTTTCCTGGTTCCAGCGCATACTCATTACCCAAACTTTATCGTACTCAAACCCCAGCGGCTTCCGGTAATTATCGAGGTAAAAAAAGGCTAGGCTCAATACGCCAAACAGCACAATAAAAGAAAAGAATATTTCGGTAATCATCAGGAAGTTACTTTTCTTCCGGTTCCAGATTAAGGTAAACAAATGGCGTATCATACTTGGCCTCCTTTTAGCGCCTGCACGGCTTGTAACTTAGACATTTTGTAGGCCGGGTAAACCCCGGAAATAAACCCAAACAGTAAACTTAGCCCCAGGCCAATCCCAAATATGCGAATATTCAGGCCTAGCTGGGCGTAAGGAATCAAACCGCTATTAGAGATAATTTCCAGTACCACTGCCGAGAGCAAAAAACCCAGCAGCCCGCCAATAAGGGTTAAGAAAATATTCTCGACGAGGAACTGCCCAATGAGCGTGTTGGAAGAAGCTCCAAATGCTTTGCGCACGCCAATCTCAGAAGATCGCTCCATTATCCGGCTAACATTAATATTTACCAGGTTAATGGTAGGCATCAGCATAAATAAAAATACCACCAGCGATATAATTAAGATAAACTTTGCCATGCCGGAGTTTTCGCCGGAGCCAAATAATTGCCGGACAATAGCCCCTTCCAGAATACTTTCGGTCTGGCTGTAAAATTTATCGAATTCTTTGGGGTTGGGCACCTTTACCTGCTTAACAATGGCCTGGTATTCGGCTTTTATTTTAGGTATGTCGGCTTTGGAAGCGGCCAGTACAATGGCCATGTAACTGCCGGTTAAGCCGGTGTCGTCTTTGTTATAAGGTGCCGTAGATAGGGGTACCCAAATGTGCGCGTACGAGTTAAACCGCGAAATCGGTACATTCTTTACCACCCCACTCACCCGGTACCGAACACCATCAGCTACAATATATTTACCCGTGGCGCTCACATTTGGGCCAAAATATTGGTCGCGGGTATGCTCGGTAATAACCGCCACCTGGTTGGCATTTTTCTGATCTTGCTGATTAAAGGGTTTTCCTTCGAGGAAATTAAAATCCAGCACCTCCCAAAAATTAGCATCGGCAAACTTTAAATCCAGCGATAGCCTTTTGTTGTTTACATAACTGTTTACACCCCGGAAAGTAGTGGTAATGGAAATTTTCTCCGGCGTTTTTAACCGCTTTAAATAATGGTTCAGGTAATAATAACTCGGAAAAGTATTCATGTTGCCGCTCTTGCCGGTCATTTTAATAAAATTTACAAAGAGCATGCGGTCGAGGCGCTTTTCGGGCGTAGCGGGCCCGGTCAGGTGATCAATCATGGCCGTAGCCACCATCAGGATCATGAGCGTAAAGCTAATCCCGAACAGGCTGATGAAAGTAAAGAACTTGCGCCGAAGCAATACTTTCCAGGCTATTTTTAAGTAATTCTGTAGCATTTTTTAGTTATTAGGGGTTAGTTTATTCGGGGTTGATTTGGGGGAATATTCAACTTCTTCATTTTATACAATATTCTGTTAATCTATTAGTTAATAGCAAAAGATTAATTAGTTTGTAAAACATCCACCCCCAGCCCCTCCTAAACTTAGGCGGGGAGCTTTGCTTCGATTTAGCTTCATTGCTGATTCAAACCCGTTATTTAGGTAATCACTTTTATTTTGCACTCCTTACTGTTAACTGTTAATGGCTCCTTTGGCAGGTTTTACCCGAACAACAGTTAACGCATAAGGATTAGGAAACCTGGCTACCGTCGAATAAACGAATAAGGCGTTCGGTTTTTTTGGCCATGAGTTCGTCGTGGGTTACCATTACAATAGTGGTTTGTTCCTCTTCATTAAGCCGCAGCAGAATGTCCATAATTTCGTTTCCCATTACGCTGTCGAGGTTACCGGTAGGCTCATCGGCCAGAATTATTTCGGGCTGACCGGCCAAAGCCCGCGCAATGGCTACCCGCTGCCGCTGCCCACCCGAAAGTTGGCTGGGGTAATGTTTGGTACGGGCACTCAGGCCTACTTTTTCAAGAGCCGCTAAGGCTCTGCTCCGCCGCTCGCTGCCCGACATTTGCCGGTAAAGCAAGGGCAGTTCTACGTTATCAACTACCGATAAATCGTTAATAAGGTGGTAACTCTGAAAAACAAACCCTATTTTTTCGTTGCGCAGCCGGGCCAATACTTTATCGGAATAAGACTTAACCGGTGCGCCATCAATTTCTACAGTGCCGCGGCTGGGCTCATCTAAAAGGCCCATAATATTGAGCAAAGTACTTTTACCGCAGCCGGAGGGCCCCATAATCGAAACAAATTCGCCGCGACGAATATTTATATTAATGTTGTGCAGCGCTACGGTTTCGATGGTTTTGGTTTGGTACACCTTTTCTATATCGGTGAGTTTTATAACCGTTTTCGGGCTATAGGCCGGCGTATCTACCGCAGTACTGCCGGCAGCCAAAGGATTCAGGGTGAAATCTTTCATAGCTTATATTTCTATTTGATTGATGCTTTTTATTATTTATGATTTTATTGCAGAGCTAATTACTAATCTACCGTAAGCGGTTTATTTTTTTCGAAGTCGTAAAGGGTCAGGGTTCTTAGGTTATAATATGCCACCCAAAAATCGCGGAGTGCAGTAATATAAGTGCGTTTGGCCTGGTCTTTTTCGCCGGCGGCAATATTCAGGTCGGTTATACTAATTTTACCAATTAAATAAGTGGCCTGGGTGATTTCGTAACGTTCCTGGGCTACCTGGTCGGCTTGGGCCGTTAAACTTAAACGCTCGCGCAGCATCTGGAACTGGTTAACCTGCGTGGTTACCGCCTGCTCAAAATTTGCGGCTTCCTGCTCTACGGTGTATTGGGTAAGTTGCTGGTTTACCTGGGCCGTTTTAACAGTAGCCCGCTGCTTGCCCCAGTCCATAATGGGTATATCAAAACCTACCCGCACCCGCTGCTGATCGATAGGCCGCAAATAGCTGTCGGTAAAAGATTCGGCTTGTTTGGTTAAACCGTAAGTAGCAAATAAATTAGCATTTAAGCCGTTTTTACCTTTAGCGTAAGCCACCTCCTGCTCAGCCTGCAATAATTTACGTTTAAAACTTACCGATTCTTTGCGGTTTTTGCGGGCTTCGGTTAGAGCGGTTGTTTCATCTATCAGTAACAAGGGCACATTTGCGGGTATGGCCAGTTCCAGGTTTTCGGCACCAGTCAGGCCCACGTAAGTTCTTAAATCGAGGGAAGCGTTGCGGGCGGCCAAACTAGCCTGGGCCTGGGCTACTTTGGCGTTCATCAGGCTAAGTTGCAACTGCAATAAATCGTTGCGCGATAATTTGCCCAGCCGGAATTTTTCTTCGGCAATTTTATAAATGGTTTCGTTGTTCTCCAGGTTCTTGCGGGCAATATCGGCGTTTACCTGCTGCAGCAACAGATCAAAAAAACGTTCGGTAGCCGTTAGAGCAATGGTCTGCTGGTCTTCCAGGTATTTCTTCAAAGATTCTTCGTAGCGCAGCGGCTCTATTTTTTTATTCCAGGCCAAAACATTGAAACCAAACAAAGGTTGCGAAATGCCAATAATAGCCGGATTGCTGTTGTAGCTTTTCTGATTCCGGTCAAAATCGTCGAAACGTTGTACCTGCGAGTTTATAAAAATTTCACCACCGGTCAGGCTAATTCCCTGGCTCATACTCAGGTTTAAAGCCGAATTATTAATAGCCACCTGCCGGAAAGCGGTAGTGCCATCGGGCTGAATAACCGGGCTAATGGTACGGCTAAAATCGGGCAGGGTACCCGACAAAGCTAATTGCGGTTTATAACCTGCCTGGTACGTCCGGAATTGCCAGTAATTATTTTCTTTTGTTGCGCTGGCCTGCTTGGCCCAAACCGATTCCCGTTGAGCCAGCGTAATTACCTGCTCCAGGGTTAAGGCTTGGTTAGGGTTCTGCCCAAAACTAATTTGCCCCACCAGCAGACCTAAACAAAACAATAAATACTTTTTCATGGTTTAGCCGGCTTTAGTTCTTCAGGTTTATTTCGGACAGATGGCTATATTCTTTCATGTCGGAGATGATGACTTCTTCGCCGGCCGCTACCTGATCTTTCAGTTCCACGTAATCAAAATTACTCTCGCCAATTTGTACCGTACGCCGCACGGCTTTATTCCCTTGCACCACAAAAAGCAGTTGGTTGTGCGCGCCGTTGTAAAAAGGACCGTTTTTAACCCGAACTACCTTGTCTTTAAAAGAAGTAACCGGATATACCTCTACCCGCAAACTGGGCCGCAGTAAAGCATGGTTTTTCTCCTGGAGTTGCACAAAAAAGGTAACAATACCGTTGGTTACGGTGGGCTCAATGTTGGCAATAGTGCCGCGCAAGTCGGTGGTGTTTATGCGTACTAAGGCCGGGCCGCCGGGGCGTAACTGGTCGGCATAAGCATCGGCAATGCTGGCCTTTACTTTAAAACTACTCAGGTCGGCTATACGGGCTAATATTTCGCCCTGGTTTACATTAGCACCAATTTCGGCGTTTACCCAGGTTACCACGCCGGCTTTGCCCGCCGAAACTTCGGCCTGGTTAATGGTGCGCTGTAGTTCCTGGATGTCGCGGGCTTGCATATCCAGTTCAAAACCTAAATCTTTCAGGTCGGCCTGCATGGCTACTCGCTTGTTCTGAATCTGATCGGCCAGCAGCTTTAATTCTAGTTTAGCTACTTGCAAGTTTAGCTCGGCCTGGCGGGTATTTTCGGGCGTGCCGCCACCTATTTTTAATAGGTAACGCTCGTCGGCCACTACCGATTCGAGGCTCTTTACCCGCATTTGCTTTATTTTATATTGCGCCTGTAAATCGTTCAGGTCTTTTTGCAGTTCAATTTTAAGTTTAGAAGCTTTATTTTGCTTTAACTGCTGCTCGTCTTTTAGCTTGTTGTATTGTGTTAAGGTAGACTCTTTGTCGAGTTGCAGGACTGATTCGCCGGCAGAAATTTTTTGCCCCGGCTGGCGCAGAACTTTCTGAATGCGGGCCGAAATAGGGCTGGAAATAATTTCTTCGGTTTCCGGTACAATTACGCCGGCTGCGGTAATGGTCGCTTCAATGGGGCCAACACTAGCCATGGCGGTAATTACTTCGTCTTTCTGAAGCGTTGGCCGTAGCACTAAACGCAAACCTGTTAAACTTACCGCCAGCAAAACAACCGCCAGGCCTATAAATTTATAAGTTTTGCGTTTACTCTTTCTTTTAGTAGCATCGGATAACTCGCGATCCATGGCAGCAACAATTTAAATATTTGTTACTTACCATTGCCAAGCACATGCCAATAATTAAATTATTGTTTTACAGCAATTTATCCATAAAAACCCACGTGCAAACTGTCCAGAACCGGACACCCTGATCGGTTCTGACCAAATAAAAAACAAGCTCCTGCCTGACCGGAAAAGGGCCCGCAGGAGCTTGCACGAATTTGAGTATGCTAATTCTTATTTATAAACTTTATTCAACGAAATCAGCTTTGAAATAATCATACTGATGTTGCGTAGCTTATGCGTTAAATGGTAAAGCTTTTCGTTGGTAGCTTCATTTGGAGCCAACGCTCTACTACCGTTAGTATCCTGGCTGTTATTTGCCCGAATTATCTTTTTAATATCTGCTTCAATCTTTCTGCGATAAGAGTACAGACTGTAATACAGGTAACCCACTTCCATCTCTTTCATATCCTCGCTCCCCATAATAAAAAATTTAAACCTTAATTACACTCCTTTGTTTTACCCAATTGGCATAAGTTTTTTTTATTTGTGTGAAATACGTATGGTTTTCTAATTCGGTTAGGAAATAGATTAAAAAAGTTGATTTTTTTTAGTTGGTAAACAGATGCTTAATTAAGCGCTTAACCCATTTTTTAGCATAAAACCTTCGGCTGCGCGCCTATTGCGATTTAAAATCAAGGCCAATTTTCTCTGGTTCTGTTCCATTTTAAGCTTCGGTAAATACGTAATGCCCCTTAAATACATACCAGGCTTATATCCTTGTTCATTTACCGCTCTATCTAAACTCCGGGGATGTAGCCATATTTATTTCTCTGAATACAGCTCTTATCCTACCCAGCAAACCTTATTATAAATATTTAAAAAATACAAATACTTATAATAGCCAATTACAATACAAATAATATAATTTTACAAACCAACTTTAATTCTATAGCCCAAACAAACATTAACCTAATGCAAGCTATGCTTTGGCTTACCTGAGCAAAAACGGCCATAACAACCCAAAAACAAACATAATTACCGATAATGGCACAAGAACCAAGTTATACTTTAAAACCACTATATTAATTTAAGTAAAACTGTAATTTAATAAAGATTATCTTTTTTATGGAATTTATTTCTACAATATGGAGCAATATCTTTTTTAATTTATTTTTTTATTTCTATTTTAGTACCCGAAAAAGATTATACCCAAAATACCGATACTATTGAAACAGAATATACCTATTTATATATGAGTCAGGAATTCAGAATTTTTATTGTGGCCGAAGATGTCCGGTTTAGCAAGATCCTGGAGCATCAACTGTCGATGAACCCGGATTACCGGATTAAACGGATGTTTTCGGCGCAGGCCTGTATTTCGGCCCTACCAGAAAGCCCGGCAGTAGTGATTGCAGATTATGGCTTACCGCAAAGAAAAGCCGTTTCGCTGCTGCAAACCATTAAAAGTAAGCACCCCGAAATTCAGGTAATTATTACCTCAGAAGAAGAGAATGTGCAAACTGCTGTAGATTTACTAAAAATGGGTGCTTACGATTATATTATCAAGAACCAGGAAGCAAAAGAAAAAGTATGGGCCTCGATAATAAATATCAGAAAGTCGCCGGTACAAAAACCGGAAGTAGATTTGGGCTTTGACCTGAGTAAATCTTTGATTGGCGAAAGTGACCCTATTAAACGAACTTACTCGCTCATTGAAAAGGCAGCCCGCTCAAACATAACCGTATCTATTTCGGGCGAAACCGGTACGGGCAAAGAATTGGTAGCTAAGGCCATCCATAACCACAGTGCCCGGCGCCAGAAACCCTACGTGGTGGTAAACGTGGCAGCCATACCTACCCAATTAATGGAAAGTGAATTGTTTGGTCATGAAAAAGGCACCTTTACCGGCGCTATGGCCCGGCGCATTGGTAAGTTTGAAGAAGCCAACGGCGGCACTATTTTCCTGGACGAGATAGCCGAACTGGACTTTGATTTACAAGCCAAACTATTGCGGGTACTGCAGGAGCGGGAAATTACCCGTTTGGGCGGCACGGGCACCATTGCCATGGATGTACGGATTATTGTAGCCACGCATAAAAATTTACTCGAAGAAGTAAAAAAAGGTAAGTTTAGAGAAGACTTGTATTACCGTTTACTGGGTTTACCCATTACGCTGCCGCCTTTGCGCGACAGAGACCAGGATATTATTTTGTTGGCCAACCATTTTATTCAGGCGTTTTGTGCCGATAACCAATACCGGAAAAAAAGTTTATCGGCCGAGGCCCAACAGTTATTACTTTCTTACCCGTTCCCCGGCAACGTGCGGGAATTACGCGCCATTATAGAATTGGCCGTTGTTATGTCGGATAATGATGTAATTCAGCGGTACGATATTACCCTGAACACGGCCGAATCGATGGAAAATTTATTGGTACAGGAGTTAACCCTAAAAGATTACACCAAACGCATTATTCAGCATTTCCTGAACAAAAACAAAGGCAATATTATGGTTACCGCCCGCAAACTGGATATTGGCAAATCTACCATTTACAAGATGGTGCAAGACCAGGAACTGCACATAAATTACTAAATATTTTATTATATCTGTATTGGGCATCCCTTTCCAAAATTTGGAAAGGGATTTTTGTTTTAACAGATATTATTTGGGGCAACTTTATTTCTGTCAAATTTATTTTTTAATGTCGCCAAAAGCCTCCCGGCAAAATTCCATTCTTTACAAGCGCCCTTTTTTAACCGTTCTATTAGCCTTTAACCCAGAACCTTTCTGCAAAGCAACGTTTATTTTACAATAGCCGGTTAACTATATTTATAATTGGGGTACTTTCAACAATTATAGTGAACGTCGTTACCGAATCTTTTTTTGGTAACTACTTATCTTAATTCAGCAACTCAAATAAACAAATTCCGTTACAGAGGTACAACAAAAAAGCAGCAGCATAAGCTATCGAATTATAGTTTATCTGGTTTAAACACAGTTTACATTTTTTGCGAAAAAGTCCCGGTTTAGATATAATTTATTCAATATTTTCTAGTTTAAAGCTTATCAAAATAATTAATTTCTATATAAAGTAAATCTAGCATTATATTTTAAAATAGGAATATTAAATATTTTTATTTAACATTTCCAAAACAATTCCAAATTTTAGAATTTATTTCTACTTTTGGGAAACAAATGCAGTTTAAAACGTGCAAAACTTTAATTTTAAAGCTATATAGCCCAATTTAAGTATTTTGGCATCTTTTTAGATTGTAGCAGAGCAAAAGGAAACTAATTATTGTTTAAATGAAATACTCTTACCAAACCTCCCAACTTTTAGCGAAGAGATTCTCTTCGGTTTTAAGCCAGTATCTGGCGCTTCTTGTGTTGGCTTTATTGCCCTTAGTTACATCGGCCCAGGTTAATCTGAACAACACTCCCTATGAACAGAATTTTAATTCCCTTACTAACTCAGGGAACCAATTCTGGACCAACAATCAGACTTTACCTGGCTGGTACGTACAACAAGATGCTAGAACCTTTAATTTTCTTGTACCAGGTAACGGTAGTAGCTTCAACAACGACCTCTTAAGTTTTGGTGATGGCAATTCGCCAGATCGTAGCTTGGGAGGTATATCTTCGGTAGCTACCGGCAAATACGTTTATGGCTTGCGCCTAAAAAATAATACCGGCCGCTCTGTAAACACCATAAACGTTAAGTTCGATTTGGTACAATACTATAACAATCCGGGCAATAGCGAACGGTTTGGTATATCTTATAAGACCACTGATATTGCCTCTACTGTAAATGGCCAATTGCATACTTCTGCTGGTTGGCAAGTTGTTAACAGCAAATTAAAAACTCCTTCTAAAGGCAGGCCCGGCGCAAGACCCACTGGCGACAGAGGTACTTATTCTTTAGATATTACCGGTATTAACTTAGCAGCCGGCCAGGAAATTATTATCCGGTTCGAAGATGCTATGAATACTAAAAACAAAGGCTATAACGCCATTGGTTTAGACAATGTAGCTATTACCGCTAACCCGGGCTCTAGTGCCTTCACAGAGTACCATTATGTAAATAGTAATGGTAAAAACAGTAATGACCTTAGAGAGACTAGTAATTGGGAAGATAAATTTGGTAATTCACCGAGCAATTTTACTGACGATTTTCAACTATTTTATATTGATGTACCACAAGATACTCGTCCTGGGAATCGTCCTAATACCCAAACCCCAACTTTAGGCAATAATCAAACTTGGACTGTGAGTGGTTCTGGTTCTAAAGTTATACTGGGCAATGGAACCGGTAACTTTTCCTTGACTATAGCTCCCAGTGCTACTTTTAATGCAACTATTGATTTAGCGAGTAAGTCTGCTTTATATATCAATAACCCTAACAACAATAACCCCAATAATTTTGTTGCTGGTGCACCCCAAATTGATATCGATTTAGTTGCAGAAAATACTACTGTAAAGTATGGTGGCACTGTCCCACAATATATTTCAGAGGCTAATTACTATGATTTAGATGTATCAAGTTCATCACCTACAACTTATAAAGTTTTATTTGGTGGCACTTCCGTAAGGAATAAGCTGACATTAAATGCTACAAACCTTTTGCTAAACGAATCTGATTTAATTGTAGCCGATATTATGGAAGATGGAAATATGAAAGCCGGTCAGATTAGTCGTTCTAGCGGCTTGATCTTCACTAATGGCACAGGCTCTTTGCAACAATATGTTCCAACTGGCAGCACAGTTGTTTTTCCAATAGGAACTTCTATAGGTGACGCTATCAACAACCCGCCTAGTTACACTCCGGCTACCATAGTACAAAATGGAACTTCGGACTTATTGAGTGTAAGGGTTTTAGACGGTTATTTTGAAAACTACAATAGTGAAACATATGAACCAACTGGTACTAGAGTAAACCAAGGAGTAGTAAATCGTTCTTGGGTAGTAGAAGAAGCAATATTAGGTGGTTCTAATATTAATTTGAGTCTACTGTGGTCTAAGACCAATATCAGTAACCCTTTCCTAAGAGATGAAACAGCCCCTTTCCTTTTTAATGAAAGTTTTTTAAACTACTTTACTGGTTCAGATTGGCTAGATATTTTAAATTCAGGTAATAATCGTCAAGAATTTGCTACTACTCGCCAAATAACCGGTACAGGGCTTGTTAATTTAGGTGTTTTTAGCATAGGTGATATTACCCGTGGTAATACACCTCTTCCAGTAGAGTTACTTAGCTTTAAAGCTACCCGCGTAAATAGTCAGGTAAACGTAACCTGGGCTACTGCTACTGAGAAAAACAACGATTATTTTACCGTAGAGCAAAGCGCCGATGGCTATGTATTTACCGAAGTAGCCAAAGTAAAAGGTGCTGGTAACAGCATTCATAAACTAGATTACAGCTATTTGCACAGAAACGCGCCTAGCCGTTTGGTTTATTACCGCCTGAAACAAACTGACTTCGACGGTACGGTATCTTACTCTAAAATGGTAGCGGTAGATGGTAAAGGCGCCGTGGCAGTTGTAAGCGCTTCTCCTAACCCAAGCACCGGACGCTTTGTACTAGGTGGCATAGAAAACCTGGAAGAAGCCAGTGTACTAGACGCAACCGGCCGGGTAGTTAAAACCCTGAATACTTTAAACGAAGACAACTCTTTTGATTTAACCGATCAGCGGGCGGGCATTTACTTCCTGCGCCTTACTACCGGTAAAGAAGTTAAAACCTTACGTTTAATTAAAAAATAAATTAGCTTTCCTTTACAGAAAGTGCACCTGGTACGGGTGCACTTTCTTTTTTTATAGGGCATACGAAAACCTTTTTTATCCTTTAAAACCAGTCCCAGCGGCTTGCCCCGCCCATTTTTCTTCTACTTAACTTTATTTCCTCTCTTTTCAATATCCTCGATTTTATTTTTAACCCTACCAATAGTAAACTGCCTCTGCCCTGGCTCAAACCCGACAGATTTTAAACCTGCTACTTCTGTTAGTTAGTTTTAAGAGTGTGTTTAAATTTTTTCTAAACCATCCATTCCCTCCTGCCGGAGGAATCTAATCGGCAATTAACTGATTAAATTCCTCTGCAATGGCGGCAGCTAAGGGTAAGTGTTTGCTTAATTCCTTAATGGAATAAGGCTTAAAACAATATTTTATTCCAGTTTCTCAGTTTTAACATACTTTAATGTTTTCCTATAGCAGCAACTAAATACCAGGGGTATAAGCTTAACCTAATACACAACACCTATTTACTACATATTAAATAAATCCTACAACCCAGAATTTTAGTTTATACTTTTCTCATAAATCCCCATTTAAATAATTGCAACAGCAAATTCATTTTCCTACTTGAATAGATATTAAACCATTATTAAATATAGAATATTAAATATATTAAATATAAACATATTTAGGATTTTTTTACTATGTTTTTATCAATATTAGAATAATATAAAAAATTATTTGCTTGATAAATTTTATCTAATAGATTTGGTAATATTTTAATAGAAAATAGCCCGTATAAATTTTAACCGGGAAATTAACTAAAACCAATTGTTCTCCTATTAACCCTAAAGCTTGCCCTACATGAAAAAAACTCTACACACCATTCTTGTTCTTAGTACAATTTTATTAACCTACTTACCAGGCTTCTCCCAATCAGCTGATATTGGTTGCCGAAAGTATCCTACCAGTGCCAATTACACCGATTGTATATCGATGGTACCGGCACCAGAGTCGCGGATTGATAACGCCGATGGTACTACCACCATCACTTTTTTATTGTCTTTTGATTGCTCCGGCCTATCATCTATACGTCAAGTAGAATTTTCGACCTTAGGTCCGATTAAAAATGCCACAAGCAGCTATAGCTTCTTCACATTGCCACTTCTGCAATTCCCCGGCACGTCTAATCCTAACACCTGGAACTACGCCCCCGGTCAGCCAGGTAAAGTAATTTATAATTTTAGGGCCGGCTCTTTTAATAACAATGAAGCTCGGTTTACTTACACCCTTAACACAACCGATTTTGATAACCAGGCCAGCTTGAGCGTGCGGATTGTGGTAGGTGGCTTTACTATTTTTGATCCCGCCAAGGAGTACCGCATCAACTACGGACCTTTTGATTTATTAAACTGCGGCATTACCAATCCGGTAGTATTACCCGTAGAATTATTAAGCTTTACAGGCTCGGCTACTAAAAATGGGGTACAACTAGCCTGGAGTACGGCCACGGAAAAAGATAACGACTTCTTTACCATTGAGCAGAGCCAAGATGGCCAACTATTTAAGGAAGTAGCCCAGGTAAAAGGCGCCGGCAATAGCACCCAAAAATTACATTACAATTACGTTCATAAAAATGTAACCAGCAGTTTAACCTATTACCGCCTGAAGCAAACCGATTTAGATGGCACCGTATCTTATTCTAAAATAGTAGCGGTAGAAAATAAAAATTTAACTCCGGTTATAAGTGTTTACCCTAATCCGGGGTCTGGTAAGTTTAACCTGCAAAGCACCGACCAGATTATTGATGCCCAAATAGCTGATGCCACTGGCCGCACCGTTAAGAAGTTGAGCAATTTAAACCAAGACCACCAGATTGATTTAACTGATCAAAAGAACGGTCTATACTTTTTGCGCTTAACTACTGCTACCGAAGTTAAAACCTTACGCTTACTAAAAGAATAGCCTTCAGTTAAGTAAAAGAAAGTAGCCATCTTAATACGTACTACTTTCTTTTACTTAATTATTTACCGGCTAATTTATACACCGGCTAATTTTAAATGCACTAAGTTGCAGCCTTCTTACCGGGGCAATTTTATTCAATTAGACTAAATTATTTAAAATAATATCCCGTTCAGGTCCTACTCGTTTTTTCTTATTTTATTTTGATTATTTACTAATTAGTAACTTGCAATAATAAAAATTAAATAATTGATTGCACAGGTTCTCTTCATTTCCATAATCTGGATTATTAATCTAAATAGTGGAATTATATTTCTTAATACTATACAAAAAAATTTGTAAAAAGAGCTATAAACATATATTTTACCATATATTCAAAATTTGGCATTCTTTTAGATTATAAGAATACGGTATCCAAAAAATTATAGCTAAAATGAAAGCAGAAACAAAGGCTCCCGGTTTATTAACGCATGAACCAGATGCCCCAGAAAGTAAAAAGCCCGTGACCCGGCAGCAAAATATTCCGGTTTATATTTTATCGCTGCAAACGCCACTATATATTACTGCTTCCCGCAGAAAATAAGTAATACCCGACCTATACCAACCTAACCCTAATTAAAAACCCTAATATTTAATAAAGCTTTAACATGATTACAATTTTACTTAAGTCTTATAAAAACTTAACTTTTACCAAAAACTTTACTATTTGTTTGTTGCTGTTGCTTATAATAGCCGGTACAACCAATGTGGCACTAGCCCAAACAACACTCCCAGCAGAAACAGTGGTTTGTGAAGGCACTGCTAACGTTACCCTGGTAGCTACTGCCGAGCACCCCAAAAAAGATTTATTAGTACAATGGCAGCAAAAATTGCAAAATGGTACTTGGGCTGATATTTCAATTCCTGCTGGTAATACCTCCTCAACCTCAGAGAACGGTCAAAGGGTAACTACTACCAAGTTGGTGGTAACGAACTATACCCATGGCCAGGAATACCGGGTAGCCTTTGGCGTGAGTAATGCTGATCCAACCAGTACTTCTACAAAATATATTACTATTGTAGTTCCGTCGGCGGCTATAACTTTCCCCGGTTCCGATGTATATACCGGCGAGCCTGCGGTTTATTCTTTTGCCGGCCAAGCCTCAGCTAATGCTAAATTTGAATGGTCTTTTGCGCCCAACGCGAGTTTTGCCGCTGGTAGTAACGCTAATTCTGAGAACCCGGTAGTAATTTGGAGTACACCCGGCGAAAAAACCATTACATTGGTTGTAAATAATGGGAATGGTACTTGCATAGTAAGTACTTCTAAAACCGTAAAAATATACGGCGATTACACCTGGACCGGTACCGAAAGCGCCGATTGGTTTAATGCCAATAACTGGTCGGGTAAAGCAGTTCCGGGTAATAAAGACAACGCTGTTATTGTGGCCGCCCCTTTTATGCCCGAACTAAGTGCTAATACCACCCTCAAAAACTTAACCGTACAATCTGGCAACTTAAATCTGGGTACGGCTAGCTTAACTGTAACTGGCAATACAAACTTAAATGGCGGTTCTGTACTGGGCGGCACCTTGATACTACACGGCAACCTGGCTACAAACAGCGCCACTGCTTACGCTCTAAACCATGCTGTATTTGCCGGTGCCAACGAACAAACTATTACTAACTCAGGTGCCGCGGGTTTAACCTTTCGTAATTTAATCATCGCTAAAGAAGCTGCTCAGGTTAAATTAGAAACCGGCATTGTGGTAAACGGCACTTTAGACCTGCAAAACACCAACCGTCTGCAATTAGGTAACGCCGACTTGCAGATGGGGGCAGCCGGCCAAATTAATGCGGGTGCCAACGGTTATGTAGTAACCAATGGCTTAGGCACTTTACAAATGCTGGTTAATAACAATAATACCGAAGTTTTCTTTCCGGTAGGAAACCACTCGTACAACCCAGTTAAAATAAAACTAACCACTGCTAGCACTGCCGATATTTTTAAAGTACGTGTACAAGGTGGCTTGTTCGATTTGTATGGCACAAATAACATTGGGGTAGAACCACCGGTAGAAGACGGTATTAGCCGGACCTGGGTAATTGAAGAAGGCGTAAAAGGTGGTTCTGATGCGCAGGTTTCTTTACAATTCTCTTCCGATAAATACGACTGGATGCCTGCCTTTTCATTAGATAAAGCCGTATTTGCCCAATATATAGATAGCTGGTCTACGGCCCCAAATGGCAAACCATTGCCAGTGGTAAACAACAGCAACATGCTGCAGGTAAGCCAAAGCAATATTACTTCGTTCCGGTTGTTTGGTATTATAAACAACGATCACCAAGGCTTAACCACCTTACCGGTAGAATTGCTAAGCTTTAAAGCTACCCGGGTAAATGGCCCAGTAGAATTAAAGTGGAGCACGGCTATGGAGAAAAACAACGATTATTTTACCATTGAGCAAAGTCAGGACGGTAAAAGCTTTACAAAAGTAGCCCAGATAAAAGGTGCTGGCAACAGCAGCCGGAAATTAGATTACAGCTACAGCCATGCGTCTGCTCCGGCTCGCTTAACTTACTACCGCCTGAAACAAACCGATTTTGACGGCACCGTTTCTTATTCTAAAATAGTAGCGGTAAATTCTTTAGCGGGTGGCCTAGCGGTAAAAGCTTACCCTAACCCCAGCACCGGTATCTTTACCTTAACCGGCGTAGATAATATTACGGATGCTACCGTACTGGATGCTACCGGTAGAACTGTAAAAAAACTGACTGCCTTAACCAATAATGATACGGTTGATTTAACGGAACAGCAAGCTGGCGTTTACTTTTTACAATTACAAGCCGGCACTGAAGTAAAAACGGTACGCCTGATTAAAAAATAATTACCAATCTTTAATTTCCTGTTTTCTTTTATAAGCACCCTGGCTTTTGCTGGGGTGCTTATTTTTTATGTACCTCCGCAACACCAACTTTCCTACTCTGCTCCTTTAACCCAGTCAGGAGCAAACCACTACCGCCCACAACCGGGCTTTTAAACATTAATCAGAAAAGATAGTTATACCTGCGTAACTTAATATTTCCTTAACCTCCCTCTAAAATAAAAAGGTTATTTTTGTCTTATTTAGAATATTTATTATAATCTTTATATAAGAAGCGTAACTCCTATTTTATCCCCACCACAGAACTGGTTAGTTACCAATTACCCTGAACGCATTTACCTCCAAACCTTAAACTTTACTTTATTTAAACAAATGAACAAAAGACTACTTCTATTGCGTAAGGCTTGTTTGGCGGCAACGCTGCTGATTGGCTTAAGCCAAACAACCCACGCCCAAGTCTCGCTTACCGAAAATTTCGATTACCTGGCCGGTACCGATTTAACTAATAATGGCTGGCTAATAACTGGTAATAATACCACTCCAACCGTTAAAGTGGCCGATGCCGGTTTAATTTATTCCGGTTCGGTTGCATCTAACAAAGGCTTAGCCGCCAGTTTATCTCCATCCGGACAGGATGTAAACCGCAGTATAGGTACTACTTACAACACGGGCACGGTTTACACTTCGTTTTTAGTAAATATTAGCGCTGCCCAAACCACCGGCGATTATTTTTTCCATTTAGGACCTGGCACCATCGGTTCCAGTTTTTTTGGGCGGGTGTTTGTAAAGAGTGCTGCCGGTGGGGTGCAGTTTGGCCTATCCAAAGGTTCTTCGCCAGCGGCGGTATATGGTCCCACTAATTATGCGCTAAACATTACGCACCTGGTAGTTCTAAAATACACCTTTAATACCAGCAGTTCTACTGATGATATTGTCGAATTATTTATCAATCCGGTTATTGGAAGCTCCGAACCAACCGAAGCGACAATTACTGGTGCAGTTGGCGGTACCGATGCCACAAATATTGGCAGTGTAGCTTTGCGCCAGGGTTCGACTACCAGTGCGGCCACTTTAACCCTCGATGGCATACAGGTGGGGACTACCTGGGCTTCTGTAACATCGGCTTCGGGCAACCCCGACCCTACTCCTGTAGACAATACGCCACCCGCTTTAGCAACCTTAAACCCATTTACGCCCGCCGATAACGCGACTGGCGTGGCACAAAATACCAATTTAACCGTAGTTTTTAACGAGCCGGTAAAAGCCGGTACCGGCAATATTGTTTTAAATAATTTAACCAATGGCACCAGCCAGGTTTTAGCAGTTACCAACCCTAGCGCCGTAAATTTTAACGGGACCGCCGTTACGTTAAGCGGTGCTACTTTAAACCATGGAAACACCTATGCCGTGCAAATTCCGGCTGGTGCCATAACTGATGTAGCTGGCAACGCTTATGTAGGTTTTACCGATAACACCACCTGGAATTTTACTGTTGCCCCGGCCCCGGTGTCCGATAAGGGTACCTCCCTTACCGCTTTAGATGTAGCCTATACCCAAAACTTCGACGGCATGGGTACGGTTACCGGCACTACGGCCTTACCAACCAACTGGCTGGCAGTAAGGGCAGGTGGCTCCGGCACTTTAGGTCAGGAATTAAGCCCCACTACAAATAATGGCAGCGGCAGCTCCGGCGCGGTTTACAATGTGGGCTCCACCGGCAGTACCGACCGGGCTTTGGGCACCTTGGCTTCCGGCTCTACCGTACCGGCCTTTGGGGCTTTCTTTACCAACAATACCGGCAAAACTATTACGGCGGTAGATATTAATGGCTTTCTGGAACAATGGCGCTCCGGCTCCAATGAAACCTTAAACGAAGTAATAACTTTTGAATACAGTTTAAATGCCACTTCATTAACTACCGGCACCTGGACCAAACTCAGCAGCCTGGATTTAAATGAAATATTAACCAGTAGCACTGCCGCCGCCGCTGTAATTGGTAACGATAACCGGGCCGCTATTACCGGCACCATTACCAATATTGGCTGGCGCACAGGCGAAACCCTCTGGATTAAATGGACCGACAACGACGACACCGGCAGCGACGGCATGTATGCGCTGGATGATTTTTCGTTAACCCCCCGCGCCGCTATCGACCTTACGGCACCGGTTTTGGCTGCTACCAATCCGTTGTTGCCCCAAACCGGCGAACTTTTGGCCGACCACGAAGAAAACCTGGTAATCACCTTTTCGGAAATTGTGGAACTGGGTACCGGTCAGATAACCGTAAAAAATATTGCCGATAATACAGTACAGCAAATATCCCTGAGTGCGGTTACCCTCAACAGCAACCGGGCGAGTATCGCGGCTAATCTGTTGCCTGGCAAAAGCTACGAAGTAACAATTGCTGCCGGCGTTTTTGAAGACCTGGCCGGCAATATATTTGCCGGTATACCTGCCGGTGCCTGGACCTTTACCACCGCAGTACCCAACCCTTACGCCCAAAACTTTAACCGCTGCGAAATAAATTTACCAGGGGGCTGGCTTCAATACAGCACTAGCGGCGATACCGAATTCTGGGCCTGTACCACTTTTGGCCGCACCGGCAATGCTGTGCAAATGAATGGGTTTAATGCCGGTAATAAACAAAACGAAGATTGGCTTATTTCGCCGGCCTACGATTTATCCAGCGGTTTTACTTACCCAACTTTATCTTTCTGGTCGCGTACCCGCTTTGCCGGTGAGTCTTTAAAATTAATGATTTCTACCGATTACAGTGGTTCGGGCAATCCGGCTAACGCTACCTGGAAAGAAATAAACGGTCTTTTCCCGAACCTTAATTCTGACGTCTGGACCTTATCGGAGAACATTAATTTAACCAAGTTTAAAGCACCGGCCGTTTACATTGCCTTTGTGTATACCTCTACTACAACTTCTGCTTCGCGCTGGACCCTGGATGATGTAGCTATTACCAACGCCGCCACCGAACCAGTTACGCCAACTTTCTTTGTATCATCGCTAGATGCCATCAGCAATTTTGATTTTGGTTATGTTACCGGCCAATCGCCTACCGCCGCTAAATCCTTTAAATTTTATGCCTTGGATCTAAAAAGCGATTTAACCGTTACGGCACCGGCAGGTTTTCAAATATCAAAAGATAACCAAACCTTTGCCACCGCACTTACTTACACCCCCGCACAAGCTTTTGACTACAATACCATTTACGTACGGTTCATTAACCCAACGGCCGCCCCGGCCGCTTATGCTGGCCCAATTAAGTTCTCGAGCACCGATTTTAATTTACAAAGAGGATATTTAACGGCCACTACCTTAAACAAAGCCGCTACGTTAGATGTGGTAACCTGGAATATTGAATGGTTTGGCAACACCGGTTTAGGCCCGGCCAATGAAGCCCAACAACTGGAAAACGCGAAAAAAATAATATTGGCACAAGATGCCGAATTATACTGCGTAGAAGAAATTGCCAATGCTGCTGCTTTTCAGGAACTGGTAAAACAACTGCCGGGTTACCGCGGTTTCTTGTCGCCGTATGTGTCGGCACCGGCCAGCGACAATTCCCAACGTGTCGGGTTTATTTACAAAACCAGCGCCCTCGACTCAATAACTACCCGGGGTTTACTGCAAAGTCCGGCCAATCCCAGCAATTTTTGGGCAAGCGGCCGTTTGCCTTACCTGTTTGTGGCCGACGCTATGGTAGCCGGCGTTAAAAAACGCATACACTTTATCGCTATTCACGCCAAAGCGAACGAAAATAATTCGCCGGCCGATGCCCAAAGTGCCTACGACCGACGCATCAGCGATTTAAAAGTTTTAAAAGATTCGCTGGATTTGTATTACCCCGAAGCCAATATTATGATGCTGGGCGATTTTAACGACGATGTAGATTTTACCGTAGCCAATGTGCCCACTACTGCCTCTACCTACAAAATATTTGTAGACGATGCCGCCAATTACCGGGCAGTTACCAAAGATTTAAGCGATGCCGGCTTGCGCACCTACATTACTTTTGACAATGTAATTGACCACGTAATTATTTCAGACGAATTATTCCCGGATTATGTACCCAACTCTGCCAAAGTAATTATTCCGTTTGATTTAATTCCCGACTACGCCAGTACCACCTCCGACCACATGCCGGTAAGTACCCGCTTTGTGCTAACGCCCAATATCAGCTTTGCCAACACTACCGGTACTGTAACCGAAAATGCCGGCACGTACAACCTAAACCTGAAATTATCGAGCCCCAGCACTACAGCCCAAAATATTACCTTGGCGCTGCAACCAGGAACCGGCCTTACGCCTACCGATTATACCGTATCTGATTACACTGTTACGGTACCGGCGGGTGCTACTTCAGCTACTTTGCCCATTAATATTCTGAACGATACCCAGGTAGAGCTCGACGAAACCTTAACCTTTACCGTTACAAATGTTACCGGTAGCTTGGGCTACGCCACCAATAGTACCTTTACTTTAACTATTCAGGACGATGATCAATCTGTAGTTTCTTTTAGCGCGCCTACCGTACAACTCTCCGAAAGTGCCGGAACTTATACCGTTACCTTACAATTAGATCAGCCCACCGTAAGCGAACAAATCATAACGTTACAAGCCCAGGTTGGCGCCAGCTTGCAGTATGGCGCAACCGCCGATTATACTACTAACCCCGATTTGGTAAACCAACATATTGCGGTTACTGTGCCAGCTGGTGCAACTACAGCTACTTTTAACATTGTTATTCAGGACGATAAAGTAGTAGAACCTACCGAGGAGGCAAACTTTTTGCTTAGTGCCGTTAGTTCTAAATTAGCCATTGGCAGCCAGAACACCTTTGGGGTAAGTGTTACTGATAATGATGTCTCAGAACTGAATTTTACTACGCAGTTTGCCTCTATCTCCGAAAATGCCGGTTCTTACAAGGTTACTTTAACTTTAGATCAGGCCCCGGTAGTTAAACAATCGGTTACCATTAGCTTAACCAATAGTCATGGGGCTGTTTACGGCACCACGGCCGGCAGCTACGCCACGCAACCCGCCGCAGTAAACGGTGCGCTAACGCTAGACATTCCTGCCGGGGCCACTACGGTTTCGTTTGTGGTAGTACTAAATAGCAGCACTAAAAAAGAAGCCGATAAACTGATAAATTTTGCCCTTACTGCTACCAGTTCTGGCTTAGCTATAGGTACTATCTCTGGCTTTAGCTTAACCATTCTGGACGAAACCAATCCGGAAGTAAAAGGAATTGGCAGCGCTGCAGTACAAATTGCACCTAACCCATCTAACGGACCGGTTACCTTAATTTTTAAAGACAGTGCAGTCTACAATGCTTCTGATTTAACCTTAACCCTCTGGAATGCGCAAGGGCAATTGGTGGTTGCTGCCAACGGCAATGTACAAACCATTACCGCTTATTTAAACCAGGCTTTGGCCGTAGCCAGTAAAGGCATGTATATCCTGAAAGTAGCCCAGGGCAATACCTATTACAACACGCGTTTAATCCGGGATTAATTTTTATTACGGATAATTAAAAGTAAAAATCCTGCATCTTCGGAGGCAGGATTTTTTTTGCTTAATATTTTCTTTTCTGATTGTACCGACTAGTCTTAGTCAAAAATTCTTACTCCCGCCAGGCTAACCATACAGCATGGTAGCCGGGAAATTAGCCTTTAGTTTTCTGAATATTATAACTGTGGGGTGGGCTGGCGATTAAAAACATCTTTTAATGCGCGGCGGGCAGCATGGTAGCCGCACATACCGTGTACCCCACCGCCGGGTGGTGTGGCCGAAGAACAAATATAAATGCCCTTAGCCGATGTTTTATACGGTGAAAAGCGCAAAGCCGGCCGGGTAAAAAGCTGACTAATATCTATAGCACCGCCATTAATATCGCCACCAATATAATTAGGGTTATATGCCTGCATTTGGGCCGTATTCATTGTGTGGCGGCCAAGTATCAGGTCGCGGAAACCTGGGGCAAAGCGCTCTACCTGTTTTTCAATAACCGTGGTCATGTCGGTTTCGGAGCCGTGCGGCACGTGGCAATAAGCCCAAGCGGTATGCCGGCCGGCCGGTGCCCGGGAACTATCGAATAAGCTTTGCTGCGCCAGCAACACAAAGGGCTGCGCTGGGTGCTTTCCTCGCCAGGTTTGCCTTTCAGATGCGGCAATTTCTTCTAAGGTATTGCCCAAATGCACAGTACCGGCCTCCCGGCAGGCCGGTGCAGTAAAAGGTATCGGTTCAGATAAAGCCCAGTCTACCTTAAAAACGCCCATTCCGTATCGGTAACGCTGCAATTGCCACTTATAAACCGAAGAGAATTTGTGCCCCGCTATTTGTAACAGTTGCCGGGGCGTAACGTCCAGGAGCACGGCACGGGCAGAAGGTAATTGTTCTAAGTTTTTAACGTAAAAATCGGTTTCAATTTCTCCGCCTAAAGAAATAAAATAACTTGCTAAAGCCTGGGCAATGGCTTGGGAACCCCCTTTGGGTAAAGGCCACCCCCGTATGTGCCCCGTGGCCATTAACACCAACCCAATAGCCGAGGTTGTTGCAAAAGATAAAGGTAATTGCGCGTGGGCCGCCATACCGGCCCACAAGCCTCGGGCAGCCGTGGTTTTAAACCGAAGATTAGCCAGTAAGGTAGCCGGTTGCAAAGCCTGCAAGCCAAATTTAGCCATTGCGAACGGGTTTGCCGGTAAACGTAAAGGCCCCAAAAGAGCCGGTGCCAGCGCAGGCCAGTCATTTACCAGCGGCCGCATTAAATTTATATACGCCTGCGCATCTGCACCCAATAATTCGGCGGTACTGGTAAGCGATTTATGCAGTATGGCCGCCGTGCCATTATCAAAAGGATGCGCTGCCGCAACGGGCGGATAAATATATTCTAAGCCAAAATCCTGTAAAGGCAGCGTTTTAAAAAAAGGCGATTCAGCGGCCAGCGGATGAATAGCGGAACAGATATCGTGGTAAAAACCGGGTAAAGTTAGTTCGGCGGTGCGTAGCCCACCGCCAATGGTATTTTTAGCCTCCAAAAGCAAAACCGAAAGTCCGGCTTTTTGTAAGGTAATGGCCGCTGCTAATCCGTTAGGCCCACTTCCTACTACTACGGCATCATAATCTCGCTTTATCAAATTAAATCGGTTTAAGACAAGAGATTAAATAAATATTGGCTTACCAGAACAGACAACCAGGTATTATAACCGGGGCCACCGCTCTGTATACCGTAAAACAAATACATTGTTTTGAATATTGGAAACGAACAAAGTACGCCAAATTATTTACGTTAGCGGCCTTCATTTAAATACAGCCTTCAGGAAAATATTGGCACCCGTAAAATATTACTTAAAACGCTTTTTATTAAAATATTAGCTATCTAAAATTGGGCTTAATATTTAGCCAGACTGGTACTGAACATTTAACTTATTACTGCGTACCCAAAGCGTTACTAAAACCAGAAAAGCCATGTCGTTGAAGGATATTTTTAATAAAGTAAAGAAAGAAGTAGAAGTGCTGCAGGGCGAAGATTCTAAAGACAAGTACTTTGCCCAGGAAAATACATATGCCACCGAAGCCGAAGCAGCAGAAGCTTTTGCCCGTAGCAAACAAAAACTATTCTGGGTAAATAAATGGTCGGACTTGCCGGGAATTAATTCTACGTTTGAACTGCACGATAACCAAGGCAAAAAAAAGAATAACCAACTGCCCGAAGTTGGCTATTTTGTAAAAATTATTTTGCCCGGCATAGCCGTAGAAAACTGGGTACAAATAGCCGATATCCGCAACGAAGAAAACCTGGCCGAATTTACCGTACACCCCAGCCCGGCCCCGGCCAGCGAAACAAACCACCCGGACCAGGTAAAGCATTTTTTTAGCAAAGAAGCCAGCAGTACCTTTCGGGTAGAGCGCCGCGGCACCAGCCTTTTAGCCAGTGAAATTGGCAAAAACGAAACACCTAACAACCACGGCGAAGAATCTGGCGACCGGGCAGCCTTGAATACGTTAATTTCCAGTGGCGGCTGGGCCGGTTTCCAAAAACTACAATGGGAAAAACTTACCAGCTACCTGGTACACAAAACCGAAGCGAAAAAAGCTTAGTTTATCTCCAAATACCATTAACCTTAAATGGGCTTAGTAAACCGGTTACTTTTAACCAACGTGCAACCCGCGTTAATATTAGTATATGCAGCCGCTTGTAACTGCAGAACCCTAATTATAAATCAAACTTTTAGAATAAAAAAGGCAGCTGTAGGAGCTGCCTTTTTTATTAAACTTTATCAAATATTAATTGGGTTAAAATCCATTGCCGCCGCGCATCCGTTCACCGCCACCGCCATTCCAGCCGCCACCACCTTCACCCCGCCCGGGACCGCCTTCCCGGCCTGGGCCAAAGCGTCTTTCCCGGTCCATGCCATCTGGCGCATTGCTGCTGCCGTTACCAAACTTGCGGATGTTGTACGTAAATGTGAGCATATAATAACGTTGTAACACAACGCTTTGGGTTTCCTGCAAATAATTATTATTTACATTCTGCTGGAAGCCCTGGTTTTGGCGCAAAGCATCGTAAACCGATAACCGAATATCGGCGTTCTGCTTTTTAAACAGCTTTTTGCCAATGCTCATATTCCACATCAAATAATTTATATCGCTGACTCCCTGTACCACCGAGGTATTCAGGCGGTGGGTAAAATCGGTGTTAAAGACAATGCCTTTATAAATTACCCAGTTAAAACGAATGCGACTAAATTGGTTGTAATACGTGTTTTTCTGGCTCGAACTTAAAGTATTGTAGGCATAACTGTAATTACCCCGGGTAGAAATATTAAAGTCTAAATTCTGGCTAATATTACTCGATAAGGTAACACCGGCCCCATAATTCTGAGAATACGAGAAAGTATTAATTGATCGGATAGGCTCCCCTACATTAATCGGGGTGGTAATGCCCGGCGTACGGTTAATATTAGCAAAAAGATCGAAATTAAGATTTGACTTAATAAACTTTAAAGGCAGGCTATAGCTTACAAAAGAACGCAGACTATAATTGCCGTTCAGGTTTTCGGCCCGCGAAAGCGAAGCCCGGTTAATAAGCGTATCGGCAAAAAAATTATCGATGGTGAAAATAGTATCGTTGGTGTTATTTACAAACCGGTTATTCACAATTTGGTCTTGCGTAAGCGAAGCACTTATGTTGGCCACAAACGTTGTTGATTTTTCAGTGTTAGCGGCAGTGTAACGTAAGTTCAGGAAATTCTGATAAGACTGGTCTAGGTTAGGGTTGCCAATCCGTAAGGCCAAAGGGTTGGTTTTATCCAGTACATCTTGTAATTGATCCAGCCCTGGATTTTGGGTATTGCCATTGTAGTAAATACGCAGGTTCTTAGACCGGGTAAACCGGTACTGAAAACTGGCATAAGGAATAAACCGAACAAACGCCCTGGTCATCTGCCGCTCGGCAGGATATAAGCGTTGATTATCTAGCTCTGAATACTGGTAGGAGGCCCGGGCATTAAAATTTACTTTAGCGTTAAAGTAATTATAACCTAAACCCACCTGGTGCGAAAAACTGTTGTTATTAAATGTATTAGAAACGGAGCGATTTAAAGAAGTATAATCCTGATCGGCTTCTGAATAATCATAAGTCCGGGTATCTGAATCGTTTTGGTTGACATTGTAATTATAATTTAGGCTGATATTGCTGGTTTTGGTAAGAGGCTCAACATAAGACAAGCTGGTACCCACATTAAAGCCATTGCTTTCCCGATCCATAAAGCGGTCGGTATCTATAAAAGTTACCTCTCCTGTTCTAAAGTTATACGTTTCGCCATCCAGCGTAGTATAGGTATCGCTGTTGTTTTCATTTGCCGACAAGTTTACGCCCACCGAAGCACTCCGCCCCCGCTTGGCGAATTGGTGCCGGTAAATAACTTCGGTACCCAGGTTATAGCCTACTAAATCATTGCTGGAGTAATTATCTGATCTACTAACCGGGCTGGTTAAATAATTTATAGAATCTGAAGCATTAGAAAAGCCATTGTTTAACTGAAAACTTAACCGGGGCTGAACAAATAAAGTATTAGCCGAATCTATTTTATATTCAAAACGGGCATTCAGCCGGTGATTGGTATTGCTTCGTCCATATTCCTCGGTTTCAAATGCCTCGCTTTTCTTTTCTAATTCTGGTTGAAAATAGTTTAGATACGAGCTGGTGTACCCAATATTATCGGTGTAGTTACCAAAATAAGATGCACTTAAAGTAATTTTCTTGCCCCACTCTTCTGAATAATTTATACCGGCATTGTGGGTAGTGGTTATACCGCTCCCGCCAAAACCACTGCCACCCCGGTTGCCACGACCACCGCCAAAGCCGCCCCCCAGGAAATCCTCCATACCAAAACCTTGCTGATTTATATTGTTGGTACCACCCAATAAAGTTACCCGGCGGGTTGGTTTAAAAATATTAACGGTACCACCCGCCTGGTAGCGTTCATCGGTACCGGCCCCGGCCATTATCCGGCCAAATACCCCATTGCGCCGATCCGAACGGGTAACAATATTCATGGTCATGTTGCGGTTACCATCGTCTATACCAGATAAGCGCGACTGCTCGGATTGTTCTTCTACCAACTGAATTTTATCTACTACATCGGCCGGTAAATTTTTAAGCGTGGCCATGGCATCGTCGCCAAAAAACTCGCGGCCATCTACCCGTACCTTTTTAACATCCTGGCCACGGGCAGTTACTTTGCCGTCCTGAATTACCACGCCGGGCACTTTTTCTACCAACTCGTCAGAATTGGCATCGGCGTTTACTTTCATGGCTTTGGCATTAAATTCGGTCGTGTCGCCTTTTTGCACCGCTACAGGCACCTTCTCGGTTATTTGTACTTCTTTTAAAGTTGTAGCATTTACCTCTAAAGCCAAATTGCCCAGCGCTACTGGCTTATCGGCAACGGTTAACCGCCTTTGCAATGGCTGAAACCCCAGAAAAGTAGCTTTTACTAAATATTGTCCGGGCTTGGCCGGGAAAGAAAATACCCCGCTATTATCGGTAATGGCACCCACTTTAACGGAATCGGGCAAGTGAATAAGCGTAACAGAAGCCCCCGGTAATGCAGAATTATCTTTGGCGTCTATAACCTTGCCGCTCACGGGAAAAGTTTGGGCAAAGGCCGGCAAACTAAAGGTTACGCACAAAATGAATAGTAACGGTTTTAATTTCATGAATTGTAAATGTAACACCTGAAGAACTGGTGGTGGTGTTTAGATTGTGCGTACCCGAATAAGTTTAACCCCTGTGCAAAAAATTTTATTATTTTAAATATTTGCAAAATATCTAAACTTACTACCGTAGTAATTACAGATTAAAAAGCACTTTAGCTGATTCATTTAAAATCTTCATTTTTAATAGTGCTGCTTGGCTTTCTTACCCTCCACCCCAAATATTTACTACCCTACACCCTCTTATTTGTTAAAAGAAAGCTGCTAGCCCGGTTTAACTAATTTTAAGGGCTATGCTTGGCCTAAATATTTAATTTTTACTGGCAAAATATTTTTATCTGATAAAAAAGAGCAACGAAAAAGAGATCTACGTAAAGCTTTGGATCATAAAA
Source organism: Adhaeribacter sp. (assembly GCF_057359045.1). Lineage (NCBI taxonomy): Bacteria > Pseudomonadati > Bacteroidota > Cytophagia > Cytophagales > Hymenobacteraceae > Adhaeribacter > Adhaeribacter sp. Next base: position 597 of record NZ_JBMQUD010000017.1, on the reverse strand, counting down.
AAAGGCAGCCCGCTGAGCTGCCTTTGTATTTTCTATTACTTAAACCAGTTTTTTGTAGCGGATGCGTTTGGGTTCTACATCGCCGAGACGCTTGCGTTTGGCCTCTTCGTAATCTGAGAAGTTGCCTTCGAACCACACCACCTGCGATTCGCCTTCAAACGCCAGAATGTGCGTAGCAATTCTATCTAAAAACCAGCGGTCGTGGGAAATAACCACAGCACAACCCGCAAAATTGTCTAAAGCATCTTCCAGTGCCCGGATGGCGTTTACATCCAGGTCGTTGGTAGGCTCATCGAGCAATAATAAGTTGGCCCCTTGTTTCAGGGTCATGGCCAGGTGTACGCGGTTGCGTTCGCCCCCCGATAAAACACCTACTTTTTTCTCCTGGTCGGAACCGCCAAAATTAAATTTGCTCACGTAAGCGCGGGAATTTATTTGCCGGTTGGCCAGCAACATGGTTTCGGTACCCCCCGTAATGATTTCGAATACCGATTTATTAGGATCTAAAGATTCGTGCTGCTGATCAACGTAAGCAATTTCTACGGTTGGCCCCACGCTAATAGTACCGGCATCGGGCTTTTCGCGACCAGTCAGTAA
>NZ_JBMQUD010000016.1:0-3408 GCF_057359045.1 Adhaeribacter sp. | reverse complement strand
TTTACTAAAGAAAGTAGCTGCCACAGGCAAACCCGTTATTATGTCTACGGGGGTTGCTAACGCGGCCGATATCGACGAGGGTGTCCGGACTTTACGTGCCTGGGGTTGCCAGGACTTAATATTGCTCAAATGCACCAGCACTTACCCGGCTACGCCCGAAAATACCCATTTGCGTACCATTCCGCATTTAGCCCAATTATTTGGGGTACAAGTAGGCTTGTCGGATCATACCATGGGCATTGGGGCCGCCGTAGCCGCCGTAGCTTTGGGCGCTACCGTAGTTGAAAAACATTTTACCTTAAACCGGGCCGACGGCGGGGTTGATTCTGCTTTTTCTTTAGAACCGGCCGAATTAGCTGCCCTGGTAATCGAAACGGAGCGTGCGCAATTGGCGTTGGGCAATATTCAGTACGGAATTCAAAAAGCCGAACAAAAAAGTAAATTATTTAAACGCTCGGTTTACGTAGGCCAGGATATTAAAGCCGGGGAAATATTTACGCCCGAAAACCTCCGGATTATTCGGCCGGGTTTGGGATTAGCCCCTAAATATTACGAACAAATATTGGGCAAAACCGCCAAAAAAGATTTTAAAGCCGGCACACCCTTAACCTGGGATTTATTATAAGCATGTTTAATACCCTGGTAAAAAGGTACGCCAATATTTTACACCTTCGCTTTACCGATACCTTTGCGGCTTTACCGGCCCATACCCTTAATGCAATTTCGCGGGTTAATTTCTTTTCCCGTATTATTTGGGTTTTGGGGTATACAGCTGGCCGTTTGGTTTTACCTTTATTTAGCCCCCAGCCCAAAAATCGGTTCCTACACCAGAAAGTTTGGCTTTACGTGGTAAGTAAAAACAATTACGAAGCGCTGTCATTTTTTAAAGAAAATTTACCTGATGCGGTATTTGTTGCCGGGCAAAATAAACAACTGGGCATATACAACCAACAAGTTAACCGCATCTCTACCCGGTATAAAATATTTTACCTCTACCGTTTTTTTCCGTTGTTGTGGGGTTTGTACCGCTTAAAAGGCAAGCGCGCCATCCGGTTTTTTGATTTAATTTATACTGCTACCGGCTACTACGAAATTTCCCTAAAAGCTTTAAAAAAGTACCAGCCCAAGGCCATTATTTTTGCCAACGACCACAACACCGATTCCCGGGCACTCTTACTTGCCGCCAAAGACTTAGGCATTAAAACCATTTACATTCAACACGCCAGTGTAAGCAACAGTTTTCCGCCGTTAGAATTTGATTTAAATCTGCTTGAAGGACAAGATGCTTTAGATAAATACAAGCAGTGCGGACCTATAACCGGAAAAGTAAAATTAATTGGTATGCCCAAAGCCGATGCTTTCCTGCAAGAAAAGAACTTATCTAAAACCATCCGGCGCCTGGGCATTTGTGCCAATACCATCGATGAGCTGGAACCTATTGCTGATTTGTTAAAAAATTTAACGCAAGCTTTTCCGGAAATTGCCTTTACGTTTCGGCCGCACCCCAGCGATAACCGTGATTTTAGCTTTACTCAACAGTTTGGTGCCCAGGTTAAATATTCCGATGCCAAAACCGAAACGGCTTTTTCCTTTTTAAAACAACAGGATGCTTTGGTGGCAGCCGATTCTTCTATCCACCTGGAAGCTACCATGTTAAATATTTTGAGTATTTATTACCGCTTTAATGTTAACAGCTTGCTTTACGATTACTATGGCTACGTAAAAAATGGTTTAATACTTACCGCCAAAAATGCAAAACATTTAATAGCAATCATAAAAACCTACCAGCATAACCGACCCCAGGTTTACGAACGCGCTGGTTATTATAACGCCGTAATGGGTACCGAATACGAAGGCCAAAGCCATGTACTGGCCAGCCGGTTTATAAAAGCATTTATTTAAATACATGGGCACCATAAAACGGCAAGGTATTTTAAACACCATTATTTCCTATGCCGGGGTAATTATTGGCTATGTAAATATAGTTATTTTGCTGCCCTGGATGTTAGAAGAAGAGCAGGTGGGGCTAACCCGTTTGTTGCTCACATTGGCGGTGGTATATGCGCAATTCTCGGCTTTAGGTTTTGCCAGTGCAGGGGTCCGGTTTTTTCCTTATTTCCGCGACAAAGCCCGGCAACACCATGGTTTTCTGGCATTTTTTCTGGGCGTTCCCATGGCGGGGTTTGTGTTGATAACGCTACTCTTCCTGGTGTTCCGGCCCTATATACTTGGGTATTACACCAAAGAATCGCCGCTGATTGTAGAATATTACTACTATCTTATTCCGTTAGGCTTTTTTACTTTAATTTTTAATTTATTCAATGCCTACCTTACCTCGTTATATAAAACGGTGGTGTCGTCGTTTGTGCAGGATTTCTTGCTGCGGGTGCTCACCATGTTGGTTATTTTGGGGTACAACCAGCAATATTATTCCTTCCCGACATTCTTAAGTCTTTTTGTAATTGTAAATTGTTCGGTAGCTTTTTTTCTGTTGATATACCTGCTCTGGTTACGACAATTTTACATCCGCCCCGATTTTAAAGCACTGCAACAAATGCCCATTAAAGGGATGGTGCGGTATGGCTTTTATTCTTTTTTAGGCAACATATCCAATACCCTTATTATTACCATCGACTCAATTATGATTGGTCATTATATTGGATTGGGGGGGGTAGGTATTTATACCATTGCCGCTTACATTGCCAGCGTTATTTTAATTCCGGGCCGCTCGCTCTACAAAATTGTGCTGCCCCAGATTACCGATTTCTGGAAAAACGAAAATATACCGGCCCTGGCCCGCTTGTACAAGCAAGTAACCCGCATGAACCTGGTAATTGGCTGCTTACTTTTTACGGGCATTTGGGCCAATATAAATAATATGTTTGCTTTGCTTCCGCCCGAGTACCAGGAAGGCCGCTACGTAATTTTGTTTATTGGTTTAGCCCGCTTATTCGATTTGGCAACCGGTATTAACGGGCTAATTCTGCTTACATCCAGCAAATACCGCTACGATTTATTTTTCAATATATTCTTATCTTTAACCACTATTTTAACTAATTATTACTTTATTCCGTCGTTTGGCATTATAGGCGCTTCTTTTGCCACCATGGGTACCAACATACTGATAAACCTATTACGCATGTTGTTTGTGCTGTACTGGTTTAAAATGCAGCCTTTCGATAAAACATCCTGGCAAATATTATTACTAGCAGGCGTTAGTTACGGACTAAACTTATTGTTGCCTTACCTGCAAAACACCTTTTTAGATATAGGGGTGCGTTCTGCTTTAATTACCCTCGTGTATGGCGCTGGTATTTGGCTCCTTAAATTAGCGCCCGAAGCCACCAACAAACTAGAAAAAATATTGCGCGGTGCCAAATAACTTTATAATTAAATTTATAAGCTACT
>NZ_JBMQUD010000015.1:0-32934 GCF_057359045.1 Adhaeribacter sp. | reverse complement strand
CAGCAGACTTAAATAAATCTGTTCCGGATAAAATGCCTATCTTTACTTCATCATTTTTAATGAATGAAAGGCGGCGCTTCTGGTGTCGCTTTTCTGCTTTTGTGCAAAATTTAACACAGCTGAACGCACAGTATTAATATGAAAATCAATATATAAATTGAAAATCAATAAGTTGTAAAAGCGATGTGAACCCAAACGGGATCACATTGATAGATAAGCACTTACAAGAAGAAATTCAGTAAGTGCTTTTTTTATTTGCATACAATTTGCACACATTTTTACTTATTTCCCGAGGAACCTAAACAAAACTTTTAAGAATGACAGTTAATTACAGAAGGAAAAGGCTATAGTTAACTTCCAAATTCTTTTGCACAGTTATCCACAAAACTTAGCTTTATATTCATGAACAACTCCATTTGTTCTTCTGTTGTTCGCCAATTATCTAGATTTTATTTTTGCTTTAATGAGACACTTCTTCCTATCCCGGAATTTAGCGGATACACATCCACAAAAGCTTTAAAGTTTACCAAACCCTGGGCCCTCTCATTTGTCTCTTTTGGCTTGGTAGTAACGTTGGCCCGAAGGATAGTTCCAAATTTAGCCTCAAATTCATACATCTATGGCTTGAAATCAAAACACTATCCAGCTTGCTATCTTTATTAGCTTAGGAAGTAAATGCAAGCTATGGCTTATTTATTCGATTGTTTTTCCGTTAATGTATGTCCTGGCTGGTATTATATGGCCACCAGCCGGAAATTGGCTGCGGCCGATGTTTCTGGGAGTTCTATTAACCGCAGGTTTATCTATTTTGTATAAATTTATTACCAAGAAAAATGAAAGAATCGATAATTCAATTACCACCTTTGCCTTATCCTTTCTCGGCTTTGCGGTTAGTATTGTAACGTTGTTTTTAATTCTATTACTCTTTGGCTTCCTCAAAGTCGCTTTAGCTGCTCACCCAAGCCCAACAATCTAACCTTTTACTTTATTAGTTACGCCGACAAAGCCAGATGGTAGCCATTACCGCACTAGCAAAGGAAATGTTAGTAAAGCTAAATAGGTAAATACTTAAAAGCTAAGGGTTAACACGTAAATACAAACCTGTTAAGAACCAGCAAATTCATTTATTTGTAATTTAGATAAGCTGTTATCCTTTACCCCGGTTTGCTATGACTTTCCAGCTAAATTTCGAACAGTACGTACCTCTACAGCATAAAGCATCCGGGGCTTACTTTGCCTTTCGGGCGGCGGAGAATAAAGTCTTTGATGCGGCTGACGATGGGGAAACCTACTTATGTTACGCCGTGAAGAAAAACGGCAAGCTAAATACCCGCTTGCTTTATGTATTTCCCCGAAAAGAACTGCAGCCTATCTATCTCCTAGTTTAGGAGATTTTACCCGGCCAGAGAATTATAAACCCTCAGGCTGCGAGTGGTTCGGAGTTACAAGTTACTAACTACTTTTTGGCTTGAATTTGAAGTCCCACTTGGGGGAAAATTTGCTCCAAGGCATTTTTAAGGAGCGTTCGGTTGTAAACTTCAAATAAAGATAAATTTAGATAAACGGTAAACGGGCGCCTTCCCGGTTTATTATAGATATAGATATGCGCTTCGGTGGTATTGGTAACTTCCAAAGCCACTTGGTACTTCTTTTTAAAAAAGCTCTTTAGGAATTGCACAGGGTCAAAATCTTTACGCATAATCAATCAAGCTGGTCGATTATACTTACGGGTGCTTCCGGCTCTGGAGTTACATACATTTATACTAAATGTGACTAAAAAAATATTTTCTCGTGCGTTTGACTGTTATTCTGCACTATACCTTACCCTAACTTCTTTGATTATGGTCTTATTCTTCTATTTCCCTTTCGTTTCCGGATAACCATATTTATTTAGCAGCCGTTGTAAAATAGCGAGAAGCACACAAGTCTTTATGCCATTTTAGAGCGGAGTCTATGTTAAATCAATTACTAATCTTTAATCGTAACCTCAAATTTCTCTTCCTGTTATTAGCTTTCGCCGGTCTCTTAGGCGGTTGCGGCGAAGAAGATTTTGAAACCTCTATTCCCGAAACAGATGCAGAACCTACTACCTGGCGCACCAATGGCTATATTTTTTATCCGGCCTTAGTACCCGCCACCGAGCAGAATGTGCAGCAACTTAAAGTACCGGCTGGTTTTACCGTAAACAAGTTTGCCGAAAATGTGGGTAAACCCCGTATCCTGGCCGTAAGCAGTACCGGTCACGTGTATGTTACCGACCGACAAGCGGGAGTAGTTATGATGCTGCGGGATAACAACAACGATGGTGTTGCCGATACCAAAACTACAGTTGCTACCATTAAGGATGTGCATGGATTGGCAATTAAAGGCGCTCAGTTATACATGATAGCCATAAAAGAATTGTTTGTGGCCGATATGAACATGGATGGCACCTTAGGTGCCCCGCGCCTGTTAATGAACAATTTACCGGATGCCGGTCAGCACCCCAACCGTACCATTGCTTTTGGCCCTGATAACAAGTTGTATATTTCTATTGGTAGTACTTGTAATTCTTGTCCCGAAGATAACCCGGAAAGCGCTACCATGGTGGTAGCTAATGCCGATGGCACTAACCGGATGGTAATGGCCAAAGGTTTGCGTAACACCATTGGGTTTGGTTGGCACCCTACCACTAACGAAATGTGGGGCATGGACCACGGCATAGATTGGTTAGGAGATGATGAACAAAAAGAAGAAGTAAATAAGCTTTTGCCGGCTAAACATTATGGTTGGCCTTATATTTACGGAGAAGGCAAATACAACCCTGGGGATAGACCGGAAGGCGACACGACTTACGCCCAATACCTGCAAAAAACTACCCTGCCCACTTTAACCTATCAGGCGCATGCAGCACCTATGCAAATGGCTTTTTATACGCTTCCGGGTACCGGCACCAGTACAACTAAGCCTTTCCCTCAAGAGTACCGCAACGATGCTTTTGTAGCTATGCGGGGATCCTGGAACCGAAGTAAACCAGTAGGTTACAAAGTGGTGCGGCTGCATTTTGCAAACGGGCAACCAGTGCGGTTTGATGATTTTCTGACGGGTTTCCTGGTAGATAAAAACCGGGCGCACTTTGGTCGCCTAGTAGGTGTGGCAGTAGCCCAGGATGGTTCGCTTTTAGTTTCAGATGATACCAATGGGGTTATTTATCGAGTGGCCTACTCGCAGTAAGATTTCATAAATTGTTTGTAACCTGAAAAGCTAATGAGCATCTTATTAATTCAAATTGGCCTTGAATAGATTAGAAAAAATATGTCTCAGAAAACGACGGAATCAAACAAAAGTCATTCTTTATGGTTGAATTGTAGGATGAATAGGGGAGACTTAACATATAGTAATTTATAGGCCTAACGGTTAATACATGAAGCGAGCGAAGCATAGCCGAAGCTTGGCTTATGTACAGTGTTAGTAGTTTTTGTTTTAAGTTCCTATTTTTTATTTTTAACCAGGAGCATAGCAACATTACTGATGCTATCGATTTGTTCTACAGTTGGATTAAATATAAACTCTGTTAAAAGTGTATCAGGATTAACCTTTGTTACAGCTACCGGTCCTGTATTTGAAACATTATCATTATTACCAATTCTCTTTGATGATAAATAATTATACACACCAGTAACAAAGGAGAAGTCTCCTTTGCCCTGGCTTTCTAGGTTCCATTTTCCCAATCCTGATTTGAATCGATAAAAGTAGTCAGTTGGCTCCCCATCAATAATCAAAAACTTGTTAAAGAAGGTATACTCCCCCTCATGCTCCGTTTCTATTATGTAAATATTGTTATAGCGCAAGCTATCAGGCAGGATTTGACTATCCCTGAGGGTGCTTAAGAACTTGCCTCGTGTAGGGACATGAAAACCAAAGCTGTCGTTTTGTAGATTTTCAATGAATATCCTTTTGTACAGGCTACTTTTTGAAGGTTCATTCTTTATGTCTGCTATTGTTTCATCGTTCCACCGTTTCAAGAATTGCGCAGAGGCATAATCTGCTGGTACAAGTATGTATTTACCCTCTACAGTACTCGCTTTTTGTTTCGAGCAGCCTATGGGAAACAAGCACAAGATTGTAATGATAACATGTACAAAAGAAAATTTCATACAAAATTTCTTATACATTCTGATTTTCTGTAGTACCTACGGCAACAAACTTTTCTTTCTTGGCTAATTTAATCAATTCTTTTCTAATTCCCAGCGGTCGGCGGGGCCGGAGCTGGCCCGAGTGATTGACCCGCTGCCGGCACCAGGCGTTTACTTTCTTTCCCCTTTCTTTAAATATAAAAAAACCCAGAATCCCGGTCTTATTTAACATAATACTTGATATCGACTGAAAGGCGTTTTCAGCGTTCTTAGCGGGCCTTTTTTTGGAGCTTTTTCTGGTACTTTCCCCAGAATACAGAAGAATGTTCCTTCTTCCTCGAAGCGCTCTCCGAATTATCCAGCCAACAGGTAGAAACACAACTAAAAACACAATCACTGTTCCCATAAAATACAAACAAAATTATTTTACAGCATCTTTATGAATAAAGTGTTTCGGGAGACAGTTTCGATTTTAGATACTCTCTGACACCAGCCCAGATTACAAGAATTCCTACACCAACAATCATTGCAAACAAAAAGGATAGGTGCCGGACTCGTCCTGCTCCTGAAAGGGCTGCTTCACCGCTGGCTGCATCTAAATGTACAGCAATACTGTCAGCGTCCATCGTTTTGAGGAAATACTTTCTCCCACATGTAAAATCGTAAATATTTCCTCTGTATTCAGCAAATATATGGTCGGGGTACCTAACTGTTCCAATCCCTCTTTCTCTACTTGTAATTTTCATATAAACCAAAGGGCTATTTCTGGCAATCTCATCCTTTCTGGCCGCATCAAGAAACAGCATATACGTAATTAAGATCAATAATGTCCCCAATCCAAGTAACAGGAAAAGCCTAAACAATCTATACATTTTAAATCCTCTATTAGCTCTGTTCTTTAAATGCTCCTGGACGAACCTTTTTTTGGGTACTTTCTCCGGAATTAATCTTTTCGAAAAACCTGCCGGTACCTCCTTTAAATATATTTATTTTTAATCATATTTACGGTCGCTATTATGTTTAGCCAACTACCGTTCGACGGCTAAACGTAATAACTTGTTATAGCCACTAGTTAGCGGCAATACAAAGATGAATGCAAAAGAGACCCAAAATGATATATTAAAAGAAATAAATAAACCACTCTTCAAAGAGAATGGGTTCACAGTTTCAGGATTAACATTCCTAAAAAGGAGATAGGTTTTGTTAAAGTATTTAATATTCAGTCGAGTTCCTGGAATACAGCTGATGAAGTTAGATTTACTTTTAACTTAGGTTACTTCTTGCCGGATACATACGAGTTTTGGCTTGGGCAACCCATACTGAAGAACATAAAGGAGTATCATTGTGTCTTTAATCTTAGGCCCGACCCTATTTTAAAAAGTGGAACTTTGGATTATTGGTATACTCTAAATGAAAGTGTAAACATAGGAGAGTTTAGAAATCTCATTAAAGGATATATAAACAACTTCTACCTTCCTGTTTTTGAAAAATTTAACCTAATTACAGATTTAATTAATCTTGAGGAAATTAATACCACCTATTACAATATATTAAAACCCCATCTCGCATTGGTCCTCGCCAAGAAAGGGAACAATGAATTAGCAGAAGAATTAATTATTAATAATTATTTAAAGAACGGTGAATATCCTGATAGCTGGATTGAAAGATTGGAAGATGAGGCTAAAAAAGTAAATTTAAAAATAAAGGATTACAGCCTCTAACAACAATTAAAGCACATTGAAACGTGCCCTAGCAGCGGCCCGTTGGCTGGTATCAAATAATTAGGCTTTCACAAATAGAGAAATGAAACGGTACGAGCAAATTGTATTATTAATACTGTGTATATGTTTTGGTATCCAGTTTATAGGTTCTTCGAATAAAGGGTCTTACCTATTATTTTCAACTTGTCTTTTATCTTTTTCTTACTTGGTTGGGGGCTATTGGCTTTTAAACTTAACAGAACCAAAAAGAATATTCTTACCAATTTTAGCAGGCATAGCATTGGCAATTTCCCTTTATTCTTTACCTTTCAGCATCTGGCTCGACAGGGAACCCTACTACAATTTCTTGCCATTGGTAAACGGATTGTTATTTACGTACCTTTTGATTCAGTCTTTTCTTATTAAAAAACCAGAAGGAAATTTTCGGAATAATAAACCAATTCTGATTAGGTCAGGAATAATATTGATGGTTACGGCATTTTTTGCCTACACCCCAATCTCATTTAAACCCTATTGGCATATTGTTTATTTAATTAATAATGGCCATGTAGAACTTCAAAATAACATTCTGATGCATAGTTATATTGAAGAATATAGGGATGCTCTAGAAAATGGCGATTGTGAAGAAGCAATTGGGTATGCATTAAAAGCAAACCAAGCAGGGAAGGTGTGGCTCGGTATTAATGATGATGGCAAGAACAAGGTAGATGGTGTTAGTCAAGTTGGAAAGTTGCCACAGGATTTATCGAAAATAGCCGGAACATATAATATCCTGTACTGGGCTTACAAATGTAAAGGGGATGGGCAGTATAATAAAGGCTATTTTAATGATGCTCTGACAAGCTACCAATCGGGGCACCAATATTTATTACTTGCCAGCAATAATTCTATTTACTGGGATGAAGTAAAATCTTTTTCTTTGAACAATATCGCTTTGTGCTATAAAAATCTAAGTAAATATTCTGTTGCTGATTCTATCTTTCTTGAAGCAATTAAAGTTTATAAAGGGAATAAAAATACCAGAGCCCCTGGATTAGCCCTTATAATCAGCAATCTGGCTCATTCTTTATCGGAAGAGACTCAATTTGAGCAAGCCAATAAGCTTTATCTTGTGTCGAATTCCGTTTTAAGGAATGATACCATTAACCAAGAAAATAGGAATGATTTAGTTTCCAATTATAATAGCTTGGCGAAGAATTATCTATACCAAGATAGCCTAAACCATGCTAGGTTTTATATTAATAAAGCACTTAATGTTTCAGAAAGTAAAAACCTGCAGAACCATTGTGAAACCTTAATGTACTACGGCATTAGTTATTACAAATTAAACGAATTTGAAAAAGCTGATTCAATTTTGAAATCATGTTTAACCTGTTATAAGGATATACCTGAAACTAAATCTCAAAATATAGCCGAATGTTACCTTTTATTTAGTCATGTAAATATTGCCTTAGCCAAGTACGATAAAGCAAAAACTTACTTAAATAAGGGTATGAATTTAACCCAAAAGAATTATGGTGTTAGTAGTAGTAGGTATGCCAATTACCTTAAGGTGCAGGCCTACCTTAATAGGATTACAGGTAATTACCAAGCGGCAGAAGAACAATATAGAACGGTAATGAATATCTATAACCGAGAATTAGGAAGCAAGAATAACAAATTGCCAGCTGTTCTGTCGGGTTTAGCTGACCTAGAAGTTACTCTGGCTAAGTTAGATTCTGCCAAAAAACATTCGGATAGATCTATAGCCCTTGCTTCTACCTTATTTCCTTTCACTACACCAAGCACCACTGATTTGTTAAATGAAGCAGCATACGTAGATTATAGTTTGGGTTTATATAAGTCCGCTGAGGTACGATACCTTAAAGTAATAAAAACAAATCAAAACTTCGGCCTCCAAGCTTCAACAACGGCAACTTCGCTAAATGGCATGGGACTAATTGAAACAGCCAAAGGTAATTACCCCAAAGCAGACTCTTTATTCCAGGCATCCTTAAAGATTTATAGGGCTATTTTCTCCGAAGCCCATCCATTAACAGCCAGTGTTTACTTGAATTTAGGAGATTTAAATATTCAGAGAGGTCGCTTAAAGGAAGCCGAAGAAAATATAAGTAATGCCTTAAAGATAAATAAACTTTTCTTCGAAGATGAACACGACATCTTTGGGAATATCTACGTTGCCTTTGGTGACCTTGCTGAGAAGAACAAACAGCAGGAGGTGGCAAATAGATACTTTAATAGATCCCTAGGTATTTATCTGAATAAATTTGATAGAAAGCACTGGAAAGTTATAAAAACGAAACAAAAAGTAGAAGTTTTTACAACTCTTTAATAAGGTACCTGCGGTCCAAATCTGCCGATTTATCGCCTGTTATAATGCAAAATGCCTATAATCTTTTTTATGTTCAATAGGGGCCATCAACTATTCCGTAATAGCTTATAAAGGTCTTCATTGATGTAGATGTTCTCTTTTCCAATAGGATTAAGTGATAGCACACCAATCTCCTGAAGTTTTTTTAGATACCTAGATGCTGTTTTTCTTTCCACGCCTAAGCTACTACTGATGTACTCTATCTTTGTGTAAGGATAAATGAAAAGCTGCTACATCAAGTCTTTCGAGTATACTTTCGGTGGTCCTTATTTTACTTTTTCCTGAAACTCATTAAATAGTTTGTGAATCGCATTAATTTGGTTTATAGTCTGCCGAGCGGTGCTTTCTGTAGCTTTCAGCATAAATAGTATCCATTCTTCCCAGTTCTCCTTTGTTCTTACTTCCTGTAGTAAGCGATAATAAGCACCTTTATTTGCTATAATATAGCTACTTAGGAAGATAATAGGAATCTCCAGTAATCCCTGTAAAATAAGATACAAGACATTGAAAATTCTACCCGTTCTACCATTACCATCATAAAATGGTTGGATGCTTTCAAACTGATAATGTTGAATGGCCATCCGAAGCAAGGGAGATAATTCTCCCGCGTCTTCAATCAAGTAATTTTCCAGGTTCTTCATCAGGCTTTGGATAGCTTCTTTATCATCTGGCGGGGTGTAAATGGTTCCACCAGTCAAGCCGTTCTTTAGGTCTGTACCTGGTATCTGCCGGATGCCTGCTTCATTTTCTTCCAAAATGGCTTGTATCTGGCAGAAACTATTAGTATTGATAAATCCTCTTGCTTTTATTTCTTCGAAACCATACAACAGCGCTTCCCGGTACCGCAGTACTTCTTTCGAAGCAGGATCTGCCTGTACCGAAGTGGCCGTTAATGCCTGATATAGTTTATCATGGGTAGTAATAATATTCTCTACCTCTGAACTGGCCTGTGGAGTTGCTACCTTTGACTGGAGGGGAAAAGCTAGGCAGAATTAAGGGGAGTATTAAATTTGACTGTATGAGAAAACGAGTATTTAATTCCTCTTTCAAAAAAATGGCTGTTGAGCTCTCTTATGCGAAAGGTTCGGTAAAAGAGGCAGCAGTTGAACTGGGTATCGCTCCGGGCCGGATAAGGAAGTGGCGCCAGCAACCTGAGGGTTCTGCTGAAAAGCCTGCTACCGGCTTCACGGAAGAACAAAAAGAGATTTGTCGGTTACAAAAAGCATTAAAGGAGGCGCAATTAGAGCGCGACATGGCCCCGATGCTGACGCACGTCTGCGGGTCAAAAAAGGCAGTAAGCATCTTCTCCCGGGGGAGACGGGCGATATACGGATTCATAAAAGGGCACCGGAATCAATTTTCCACCAGAGAAGATGTGCCAGGTGCTCCGGGTAAGTATTAGTGGCTTTTATTATTGGATGCAACACCCGCTTGGCTTAAAAGCCGGAAAGGAGCAGCCACTGCTGGCGGCAGTAAAAAAGGTATACTGGCAGAGTAACGGCCGCTATGGCAGCCCTAGAATTGCAGTGGAGTTGCAGCAGCAGGGCATTAAAGCCTCGCGACCACGGATAGCCCGACTGATGCGCAAACATGCTATTCGAAGCATTACCCGCCGGAAATATTGGGTGCGAACCACTGATTCTAACCATAGCTTTGCCATCGCAGAGAATTACCTTAACCGGAATTTTTCCGCTACCAGGCTGGCTGAAAAATGGGTCTCTGACCTGACTTATATCAAAACCCAGGAAGGCCGGCTTTACCTGACGGCGGTGTTGGATTTGGCGGACCGGAAGGTGATTGGCTGGGCCTTGAACCAGACCATGGAGGCGAAGGTGACCAGTGTGGCCGCTTGGCAGATGGCGGTGAGAAACAGACCCATAACCCAATTGCTCTTGTTGGGGCGTGCAGTATGCTTGTGAGGAGTTTAGAAAGCACCTTCAAGGCAAGCCGGTGCGGCAAAGTAAGAGCCGCCAGGGCAACTGCTATAGATAATGCCGTAGCGGAAAGCTGTTGCAAAACCATGAAAACCGAGTTAATTTACCACCAGAAATTTATTGCCAGGAAAGAAGCTCGTTTGGCTGTATTTGAGTATATCGAGGGCTGGTATAACAGAAGAAGGAGGCATTCGGCATTGGGATATCGCACCCCCTGCCACTTTGAAAATTTATTCCGACAACAAACAGTAGCTGCTTAAAAAATGCCTCTAGTAAACTGTTGCAATGCCAGGTGGGCATTGTTTAAAATATTAAAGGCGATTTTTGCGTACCAACTTTCCGTAGTAGTACTTAAAATTTGGTTAGCTCTCTTTTTATTTAACCCTGCTCACCGGTTGCCGTACACCCAAAGCCATTTAAAAGAAAGCCATGGAAATTAAGATAAACCACGATAAAGAAGCGCAGGAATTTACAGCCCAATTAAACGGCGACCAGGCCGAACTGGCTTACGCCTTGCCCGAAGACAACGTTATTGATTTTCAGCATACGTTTGTGCCCGAAGATTACCGCAATGAGGGCGTAGCCAACCAATTAATAGAAAGCGGCCTGGAATACGCCAAAGCCCATAAACTAAAAGTTATTGCGTCTTGTCCGGCGGTATCGGCGTACGTGCGCCGGCACAAAGAATACCAGCCGCTGCTCAAAAATTTCTTATAACCGGCGGACAAACGGTTTGTTAAACACCTGCCAATAATATTCAGTTCTTTTGCAGAAAGGCTTGCACATCGCGCACCCATTCTAACCGGTAGTTGCGCAGGTAATTTTCGTGGCCGGCTTGCGAATAAATGCGTAGCTGTTTGGGGCCAGGCAAGTTCTGGTAAATCTGGTTTATTTCGGTGCGGCTTACTTTGGGGTCTTGGGCGCCGTAGAGCAGCAGCGTAGGGCAATTTACGTTTGTGGCGTAGTGGATGGGGTTGTGGGCAAAAGCCCAGAAATTATTTTGTATACTGCCCCAAAACAGCAACAAACCGGCAAACGGAAAATCGGGTATTTGGAGCAGCCGAAAACGAGCGCCTACGGTTTGGTACATAGAGCCAAAGGGGCATTCCAAAATAATGCCCGCGGGCGGTTGCGCCTGGTGCTGCATACCTTTTAAGATGGCTACCGCGCCCATAGAAGTGCCAAACAAAAATATTTTACCACCCAATCGCTGCCGGATGTACTGCAAACAAGTTTGTACCTGCGCCGCTTCATAAAAACCAACGGTAGTTTGGTTACCAGCCGATTGCCCGGAACCCATAAAATCCACCAGAAAAGCAGTATAACCTAGTTTATTAAATTCGGACGCTTTATCCAGCATTCCCGATTTTTCGCCGGCGTACCCATGAAACAAAATTACCGTACCCCGTGGTTGTGGTACCGGCAATAGCCAGCCGGCGAGTTCTTTTTTGCCCGGTAACTGCACTTCCTCGTAAGGTACGCCGGGCTTTTTGGTATTTTCGGGCCGTGGGTTAGGCAGCCCCAGTAGCAATGCTTTTATTTTTTGCCCTGTACCCAAACGGTAAGCATTAACTTTTTTACCAGCCATAACCGGGGTAAAATGGGTAAACTGATACGCGTGGTTATAGGCTACAAAATTTAAGGCCAGAAAAAGAATTAATATAACCCAGCCGAATTTACGGCGCTGCCGGACTAAAAAGGGCATTACTTTTTTAAATCAATATATCAATTATAATTTTACTTGCCAAAACAGAAGTAAACTCTATTGTTCTGCCTTTCCGAAAGTAGATTTCTGAACCAATAAATACCTGGTATCACGAGTCTTACGGTCTGCATCCTCAAAAATTTAAAAGTTTAGGTTAGCTGGGCCTGAGACATGCCCGTAATAAAAATTTAAAAGCAGGTAACTGGTTAAAACCTACGGCACACCCGCTAAAGAGATAAAGAACCTCCCACACCCTTCTTTTAGCTTTCTATTTTAGTTAAGCTACCCCGCAACGTGCTAATTGGTATTTATCTTTATTCGGAATAAATATTACAATAAATTATTTGCAAAGTTCAAAAATATATTCAAATTGTATTGTAATACCATTTCGCTTAGCATTCTTTCTCTTTCCCCACAAGTAAAAATTAATTCACCTTTTAATTTAAACTATTTATGAGAACAAAAGTGCAGTATCCACGGTTTATGGCCAAATTAATGCTGGGAGGCTTGTTCCTCTTCTTGGCCGCTTGTAGCCAGCAGGAGGGCGTAGAGCCAACCGGCAAAGTAACCACCGACAGCCTGGCAAAGAAAAGCAAAGAAAAAACTTTTTACGGACCGGCTACGCCCTTGGGCCAAGGAGTAGCCCGGGCTTGGGTAACGGTAAATGAGAGCGGGGAACCTACTGCTGTTGGGGCCAATATTTCGGCCAAGGCCGTAGACAACCTGGGCCACGAACCAGAAGTTTTTGTACTGGAATTACCGAAACAAGGCAGTTCCACGCTCTATAAATTTATTACCCTCGACTGGAATCCGGAAGGCCACCCGCCCGTTGGTACTTATACCGAGCCGCACTTTGATTTACATTTTTACATGATACCGGAGCAACAGGTAATGGCTATACCGGGTATGGCTCCCTTCGATGCCAATGGTAATATTCAGTTTGATACATTTGTTCCGTCTCAGTTTGTCCCAGCCAATTACCAGATGGATCCGGGTATTGTGCCGCAAATGGGCGTGCATTGGGGCGATCAGACTTCGCACGAACACCACGGCGAAACCTTTACCCGCACCATGATTTGGGGATCTTACCAGGGCGAATTTATTTTCCATGAGCCTATGTTTACGTTGGCTTATCTCCATCATCTCCGGACCATGATGCCTTCTGAAGTAATAGCAATACCCCAGCCCAGCGCTTACCAAAAACCAGGTTATTATCCGTTAACCTACACTTTCATGTACAACGAATCGCCTAAAGAGTATTCCATTGCCCTTACTGGTTTAACTTATAGAAATTAAGTAAGTAATTAGTTTTAAGGTATAAGTAATAAGCTTCAAAAAATTATCCTTTAATTATTCGCATAAATAGGGTAGGATAATTTTAGCCTGTTACTTACATAAAATCTATTTTAACCAAAGCCGGCATATTTATGCCGGCTTTGGTTTTTTAGCGCTTGTGGTATTAGAAAATACAGCAGACGTGATACTACATTAAACTAGCGAACAGAAGAGGTGGTTTAAATTGCCTTAACGCATTTCGGCGGGCAGCCACTCCGGGTACTTAGCCTTGGCCACTTGTAACTTTACCTGACTTGAAACCGGTACTTGCCATTTCTGAAAGAAAGCCGAAAGGTCTTTTTGGGTAGCGGCACAAATACTGGTAAACCAGAAGTCGGTTTTTTCTACGTCTGTTTTGGGGTATTGTGCCACGGGTAAAGCCCGGTATGCTTTGTACACCTGTTCTATGGGGTGCCAGCCAAAGTTTTCTATTAGTTGCATATACATGCACAAAGCCAGAAAAGAGTCTTCGGTAAATTTGCCAAAACTTGCGCCGCTGGCCAGATATTTTTGTACCCTATTCTTAACGGCTGCTTTGCTGGTTAAGTTTTCGTGGTTATAAATGCCCTTTTTTAGCACCTTGTCATACACATACAGGGTAAAGAGGTTAACCGACACTTCTCCCAGTCCATCAAAATCAATACCCCAGAACTGATGGCGATGCCCCAACTCATGAAAATGCCCCCACGAACCATGGGTCCGCATAAAAGCTTCGTCCAGCATTTGGGCACACGATTGGTCATTCGGAACCACAATCCTGGCCTCGGCAGTAAACATAGCGCCAAACGCCACCTGGTCGTCTACAATTATTCTTTCCGGATGCCCCCGACTTTTAGAGATGTGGGCTAAGCTGGCATTGGCATCGAGTACTTCGTCCCAAAACTTCATCAGTTTTTCGGGATTGTCTAGGTTTCGGATGCGGCTGGCTGGTACGGTTAGTATTATTTTGTCGGTGGCGAGCTCGGCCCAGGGCGCCTGGTAATGCCGGATGTTTTTTTGCCAATCGACTAAACTGGTTTTACCTAGTTTGTAGTACGGATATTTAACGGCCCCCTTTACTTCTATGGAAATGGCTTTTAATGAAGTAGTATCCGGAATATTGATTAATAATATACCCCCATAGCGTGAATAAATTTCGGTTACTCCCTGCGTTAAGGTAAAGGACCGGGTAAGATCTACCGGCTCTCTTCTAATGTCTTTTACTTCACTCGCCAATAAATTATCGGTGTGCACCCCAATCTGGGCTTTTAGGTTTAGCTTTATATTAGAGGCATTTAGCTTTACCTGCACGTTTTCGCCAGCCGGCACATACAGGCCGGTACTGTGCCACCGGTAAAATACGGACTGCGGCTCCCATAAACCCTGGCGGCCTACCTGTACCGGAATATCAACCTGCTCGGTTACGCGTGGGGCAGTTGGGGGTACAGTGCCAGGGAATATTTTACTTGCCGGCGCTATGTAATGCGGATTAGCCTCTTCTTGTAACTGTTTGGCAATAAGTTTTTGGTGCAGCAGGTAACGGGTAAATGATTTACTATCCTTGCTAATCGGGTTTTGAATGGTGGGAAAAATCAGGCTATCTGCCTTTAGGTTATAAGCTCCTTTTAGCTTGGTTATCTCGGGAGAGTTTAAGGAATTGTAAGTTATTACGGCATCTATGGTAGCGGTGGCCAAATGGCTTTCTGCTCCTCCGGCCCCGTAGCGGCCTTTTTTTACTGCTTCTAAAAGTGTAGTAAAATGCAGGTAGTCGGGAGCACTATCTAAAACCAAGGTTCTGTAATTACCGGTAGCCGAAATAAAGTGGGTTAACTGCACCAGGCCGGCCTCTTTAAAAATATTATTTAATTGCAGAGTATGATTTTCTTCGCTTGGGTGGGTGGGCTTATTAATAACATTGGCCAACGACGAGCCAAAAATTAAGGTGCCGCCCGCCCGAATAAAATTGGCAATGTTATTCCGGTGTAAGGCATCCGGCACATCTTCGGTAAGAATAAGAATGTTTGTTTTTGGATTTATAACATGATCGGCCCCGAGAACGCTAAGCAGGTATTTCTCTTTTTCCAGAAATGCTTGTAAATCTGCCTCCGGCTGCCACAACTGGATAGCGGGCCTTTTTTCTCTAACACTCCAGGTTAGCGTGTTTTTTAATAACCGTTTTACTTCTTGGTTCTCTAAAAAAGGTTTTCTTAAGTAAGCCGATGAACCAATAACAACCAGTTTGCCCCGACCTAATCGGGAGGTAACTATGGCATTGTATTGCCCGGTTTGCACGTTGGGAAACTTAACCGAGGCAATAATTTGCGGTTGTTCTTTAACGATATACGTGGCCGCAATATAATGGGGTGCTTCCGGGAGCGGCAGGGCTTTTACTTTATTTAAAATAAACTCTTTATCAGTATTTTGGGCAGAAGCAAACTGAGTTAAGCAGACTATTAGGATTACTAAAGAAATCACTGCTTTTTTGCTCATGGGGTATGGGTTAAGGAACTAATATATTCGCTGCCTTACAAAATTATTATCTACAACGGTAAGTGCTTGGGTAAATTCAAATTTTTGTGAAATAATCAATTCATGAATGATTGCTGCGGGTTCTTCTGGTGTGAAAGAGGAAAATCTTAAATAAATAATTCCTGCGGGTGGCGTCAATCCTTTACGGAAAACCAGTTCGCCATAATCCCGGTCGAAAGTAACAATAGTTCTTTGTTGCTCTATGGCAATCACTTCCTCATTCTAAATACTGGGATTATCTTTGCCAATAGACATAACATCGTAGCCATAGCTTCTTAAAGCCAGAACAGTGCTTTGGGGAAATTTTTATTAGCTAATATTCGCATGAAATAGCTTAGGTGCGCTTGTCCATTAAACCGCCCCGGAAACAATCCTGCCCATAAGAAAATATTGCCTTTAGGTGCTCTTTGTTTAAACAAGGATAATTATCTAATATTTGTTGCTTGGGCCAATAGCCTAACCAAGAATTCGACGGAAATTCTGGTACCTTTAAGTATAGGCTTGCCAACCAGAATATTCTCATCTTCTATAATATATTCTTGCCAGTTCATAATTAAATATACATATAAAACTCTAAAGTCCCTGTTATGCTTCGCTAATCTGTTAGCAGCGATTTTTCAATCTCAATAAATATCATTCTCTACAGGATAAGTTTTCATTAAGAATTTATTAATGTAATTATCTAACTTCTTTATAACTCCTTTTTGAGTTAATATGGCATTAGTTGTATCTGCATAGAGAGAGATTATACCATCCTGACTTGCTGAACCTGATTCAAATATCTCCTTAACCTCTATCATATATTCTATTAAAGCTCGATTTGGCTTTTCATAAAACATGTCAAGAGAAGAGTATATACTAACTAATAAGTTAAATTCATTACTTGAAAATGCTTTATGATAATCAATAAAAGAATTACTATGATAAACAGCTGTACTTAAATAATAGTAGTTTGGTGCAATATAGGGTTCCATCTTACCGGATTTAATATGCTCCATTGCCATATCTAAATCTTTATCAAGTATTTGTAAAACTTTTGTCTGTCTTTTTAGATCAGTTATTATTATACTTTTGATGCTTTGATTTTTCTTCCAATCAATATATAGTTCGTAGAAGTATCTTAATACAATTGCAGCGACGGCACCGAAGAAAGCCATTGCGAACTTTTCTAAGTCCCAAAAACTTGTATCTGCTTGTAATAACATATTCAGAAATCCCATATAAGAGCAATCTTTGATTTAAATTAGAATAATTAGCCATAAAAATCTACCTCACCTTCATCACCCCACCCCCACTATAAGAATGATACTCCGCATTATACATGGCATCAGCACCAACGGGACCTAGCTGGAAAGTGCCGGGCGTAACGGCGCGGACCTGGTAGTAGAAATATTGCGGTTTGGGGCGGGCAGTGGTGTAAAGGTTAATACGGTCGTCGCGGATGTCGGTGTAGTCGGGTACGTCGGGTTTCTGGTCGTTCAGCCATTTAAACTCACGCTCGGTTAAGAGGCGCGGGTTCTCAATTTCGAAGCCGGCGGGCAGCAAATCCGTAATAGCTACGTTGGGTACGTTGCGGCCGTCGAGCGACTGCAATGCAATGCGCACGATAACCAAATCGTTTTGCTTCACGGTGTTGTTCTGGATTTCGCGGCCGTTGCGGTCGAAAAAGGTTTTGCGCACCTGCAGCAGGTTATCTTCGGGTTTATAACTGCCGCTCTGGCTAATGCCTTCTACTTCCCAGAAATAATACAGCGTGCCCTGGCCAGTGGTTTGAATATTTACGTTGCCGCTATTCAGTTTATTCGCCAGTGAGAAATCTTTGCCGGTGAACGAGCCAATAGCTTTGCCGTTCTGGGTAATTTTAGCCGAAATATTGCCCTGGCTGCGACGAGCCATTTTACCCAAAGCCATCAGGGCAAACGCGCGTTCCTGGGTGTTGTACCAGCGCGATGAGCGCAGTTCCTGCGATAAGTGCCGGGACAAAGTACCAATTTGAGCATTGTTCGGGTCAGCTTCTAGTAATCCGTTCAGGGCCAGGGCCATGTCGCGGGTGGCGGAGTAGAAGCTGCCTTCGAGGGCGCGCACCGAACTCTGACCGGTAAAGCTACGGGGCAGTATTTGGTTAAAGCTTTCGCGGCGACCGGTAAGCGCGTAGGTGCTGGCAAGCAAATAACGGGCATCCAGCGAGAGCAGCTCGGGTTTAGACTTGTAGTAGTTCATGGTGGCCCAGTCGGGTTTTTGGGCCAGGCCGAGCACGTAGAGCGAATAGGTATTTTCGTGGGCCGCAATAAATTTACTTTGCACCTGCCGGCTGGCATTGTAAAAACGGTATTCTTCCATGCCCTTGGTTTTTACTTTGCGTTGCAGGTACGTCAGGGCTTTATCCAGCACGGGTTTATTTACGGGGTAACCGGCTTTGCGGGCTTCGAGCAGGAAATGAGCCGCGTAAGCGCTCGTCCACCAGTCGGTATCGGTGCCGCCGGGCCAGTAAGTAAAGCCGCCGTCGTACTGCTGCATCGATTCTATTTTAATAATCGCTTCCTGCACCAAATAATTAGGGTTGTACGTGCGCGTATTCCGGTCCTGGCGCAGCGACTTAGCTAAATCGGAATAATATAAGAGCGGGAAAGCTTTGGAGGTGGTTTGCTCCAGGCAACCGTGCGGGTACTGCAGCAAATATGTAATATCATCGGTAAACTGGGCAATCGGCGAGTTACTCACCACCAGCCGCGACGCCGTGGAAGCCGGAATAAAATCGTGCGTGGGGCTAATGGCAGTACTGGCCGCACCCGCCAGCGAGCCGGCCCCGGTAATTTTGGTTAAAGGGGCAATGGGCCGCACGGTAATATCGGTTTGGCTGCTGAATTTTTCGCCGAGCGCATTTACCCCCACCGTTACCGCCGCTTGTCCAATACCCGCACTGGCGACGAGTTTATACACCACCTGCGCTTCGCTGTTGGCTTTGAGCGTAGCTGATTGGCCGGCCTCGCCCACTACCCGCAACGGACCGGTAACCGAAATATTACTGTTGGCGGTGGCCGGTTTGGCGGTAGTATTGCTCAGGGTTACCGGCACCAGCAAAGTATCTTTCGGACTGATAAACCGTGGCAGCGCGGTACTGATAACCACCGGGTCCGACACCCGCATGGTTTTTTCGGCGGAGCCAAAAGCATTTTCTTTGTACGCCACGGCCATGATGCGCAAAGCCCCAGAAAACTCCGGAACATTTACGTTTACCTTGGCTTCGCCGTCGCTGTCGGCTTTCAGGTGGCCGCTCCACAACGACACCAGTTTTACCCGTTTAGAAGTAAGCGGATTAATGCGTTTGGCCAAATCGAAACCATCGCCGCCAAAGCTGGATTTGCGGCCGGTAAGCTCCGGAAACAGGAAGGGGTACAAATCGTAGGCGTTTACTTCCAGGGCGCGTTTCTGGTAAAAATAGCCGTGCGGATCGGGCGTTACGTAATCTTTTAGTTGCAGAATACCTTCGTCTACCACGGCCAGCGTTACTTCGGCGCCGGGCGCGGTACGCACGCTTACCGGCTGCACCCGTTTGGACCGCGACACTTCGGGAGCCGTAATGGCTACGGCCAGTTGCGTACTTTTCTTCGTAACCGATAGCGGTACAAAGCCTCGGGCAATGGTAAGCGGTAAGGTGTTGTCTTTTATTTGTCGCAGCGCCGTGGCCGTAATGTACACGGTCGGCAAATATTCGTCTTTAATCGGTAACGTGAGCGAAGCGGCTTTTTTGTCGGTTTGCAGATAGTGGTAACTCAGGATACCATCGCGCTCTACGGTTACCAATATTTTGCCGGCAAAAGGAGCTTTAAACAATATTTTGGCTTCGTCGCCGACTTCGTACGCAGTTTTATCCAGCGAAATATCTACTTCGCCTTCGTTGTTTACTTCAAAAGAAGTGCTTTCGGTGTCGCCCCAGCCGTAAGCGTAGAAGCTTTGGGCCACGTAGTTAAAGGAGCCCGGCCGCAGCACCCGGATTTCGTATTCGCCGGAAGAAATTGGGGTAAAATTAAAGGTGGTGCCGGTGACTGGAATTTGTAAAGTCTTGCTGCTGATAATATTTTCTTTGCGTTGCGATTTGTAGCCGTACCGTTCCACGGACCGCTCAATCACCGATTCGTAGGTAAACCGCACCAGTTGCACTTGGGCCGTAGCGGCAATGGGTTTACCGTTCTGGTTTACGGCTAACAACGGAATACGCATGGCAGTCCGGGTACTCACGTATTCCTCGAAATTTTTAATGCCGTAAAAAGCGGCTTGCGTGCTCACCTCAAACTTGCTCAGGCGGTTTACCGGCCGGCCGGTTTCGTCGAAAACCGTGGTGTACAAAGAACCATCCAGCAGCCCAATATCCTGGTAGCCGGTGAGCGCAAACGTTTCCTGGCCTGTTCCCTGCTCATTTGTCTGGCCCTGGCGCACGCTGTTCTGAATATCCACGGAGCCCGCCGTAACAATATCAAAAGTATAATCGGGATAGCTTTTAGGAGAGAATACTTTCTTTTTCAGGCTGAGCTGCAGTTCGTAATTACGGCCAGCGGCGGGCGGACCAAATAAATTATAAGCGGTAAAATTCGCTACCAAACTATCCGGGGCTTTAAAAAGGGTTTTATTCAGATTGGGCGTTACTTTTAGGCGGTCGGGCATAAATTCTTCTACGCCAATTTTGCTACTGTTTAGCAGCACATCGTTGCCGGAATAAACTTCGAGGTTGTAAGTGCCGGTTACGGCTGCTGCGGGTAATTGAAACGTAAATTCGCAGGCGCCCTCAGCGTTTAGCTTGCCTTTGGCGCTCCGGTATTCTTTGCCGTTGGGCAGCAGCATTTTTATTTTAATGGGTAAACCGGCTACGGTTTTCAATTCCGGCGTCCGGATGACGGTATTTACGTGCACGGCATCGCCGGGGCGGTACAGGTTGCGGTCGCCGTAAATAAAAGCATCGTACGGAATATCGTTCAGGCGCTTGCCCCCTACTTCAAACCGCGAAGTATTTACCTGGGTCTGGCTGTAGGGCAAATACGTAAAATCCTGGCCCAGCCGGGCGGTAATCATGCCCATTTTAAAATCAGGAGCTGTTTTGTCGATGTCGGTAAAGCGGGCCACGCCGTCCTGGTCGGTGGTGGCTTTATGAATAACCTGGTTATTGGTGCTGATAAACCGGATTTCGACGCCCGGCTGCACGGTGGCCTCCCGGATAGAATTGGCAAATACCAGCACCTCGTTCCGGCCCTGTTTCGCAATTAAACCAATATCCGACACCGAAATAACTTTAGAATCGCCGAGCCATTTTTTATCGGTGCTGGTAACCGTAAGCACGTACAAGCCTTTAAAGTTGCTGTCGAAATCCAGGTCGTTCAGGTTTAAGTTCAGAAGTCGGGTGTTGCCTTGTTTCTGCAGGCTTTTGGTATCGTATTCCCGTTCAAAAATAGTATTGCCATTGGTTTCATCTACCGGGTAGTAGCTCCACTCGGTATATTCGTCAGCTTCTTCGTCGTAGTGGCCGTCGTACTGCTTGCCTTCGCGCAGTATCCGCAGAATATTGTTTTCGTACACTTTGCCAATGCTTACTTTCAGGCGCGGCACCTGCACCACGTTTAAAGCAATATTGCGGGCACCCTGGCTGCTCAGGTAAATGCTTTTGCTGTTTACAAAACTAATGCCCGGCCGCAGCGAAGCGAACGAAACCACGTGCGAATAATCTTTGCCCAGTTTAGCCCCGGCCAGGCCCGTCAGGTTTTTAGAAATGGTGAGCTCGTAGGTATTTTCCTGCGGAATATTCCCTTTTATTACAAAACCACCTTCCTGCTCGGCCACGCTAAAACTTACCCGGGGTTGTATTTTTATCAGGTCGTGCAAATTTTCCATGCGCACGGGTTGGCTGGTGGCTACAAATATCTGCTCCTGGCCGTTTTCTAAACCGGTGGTTATTTCGGATATCTGTAAATATTGCCGGCTGGGTAATAGTACTTCCTGCTCCAGGGGTTGTTTGGTTTGGTAGGCGCTGCCCGGCATGGTTAGCCCGGGGGCAATTTTAATTCGCAGCGGCACGGCTTCGCCGTTTATGCCTTCCAGGCTTTTTAGTTTAACCGATAGCTCTTTGGCGTTACCGGTTACCAGTTCTACGGGTATTTCGTTTTGACCCTGGTATACGTGTAAATATTCCCGCAGGGCGGTAAAAACCACCGGGTAGTTAAATTCCAGCCCTACCCGCGCTTCCAGGTCGTCGGTGCTGTTGTCGCTCTGGGCCCAGAAAGCCTTGGCAGTCGCTAAGTTCAGGTACGGCGTATGAAACCGAATTACCCCGTCGGCCGGCATTTTGTATTTTTTTTCGCTGTGCCGCAGCAGTTCCGGCAGTAACTCCACCTGAAAATCGGTGCTGGGCGCAAACGGTTGCAACGGCGAGAATACCAGTTCGTTGGGGGCGGTCCATTTAAAGCGGCCTTTTACCGCGGGGGTAAAGTTCAGGTAATTTACGGTATCCCACTTTTGTAATTGCGCTGTCGGCACCAGGGCTTTATCGAAGGTAAATACCAGGTTCTGCTCTTGGGCTATTTCTTGTTCAAAGTTGGTGCGCTCTACTTGCAGCTCGTTGCTTTTGCTCCGGCAGCTACCAAAAAAACAGGCTAATACCAAGGCCCAGGCTACCAGCGCCAGGACAGAAGAAAATCTTTTCGGGAGATGCATAAAGTTAGGAGGAGAAGTAAAAAAGCCGGTTTTGCTGTTTTAAATGTAGGAAAATTCCGAAATTATAACGGCCAGTAGCTATACTTTATTTTTGCTATGTTTTTAGGTAAGCTGGTTCAGTCCGATGATGCGAAAGTTTTAACCACCAGCGGTTAAGGTTGTCTAAAATTATTTGGCCAAGGAATAAGATAAATGGTATTAAACCGAATCTTTAAAAAATAAAATCTTGTTCGAAATGGCGTAACTCTTGTTTTTATTTTTTGTAAACCTTAGCTAAACAAAGTTTTCGGATATTCGCAGACTTAAAATAAATATTATGGCTTGGATTTTATTGGTTATTGGGGGTTTGTTTGAAGTGGCTTTTGCTTCTTGCTTAGGCAAAGCCAAAGAAACTACGGGCAACGAGGCCCTTATGTGGTATGCGGGCTTTGTTATTACGCTTAGCTGTAGTATGGGCTTACTCATTAAAGCCACGCAAACTTTGCCCATTGGCACGGCTTATGCCGTCTGGACCGGAATTGGCGCGGTGGGTACGGTACTGGTAGGAATATTCTTTTTCAAAGACCCGGCTACTTTTTGGCGTCTTTTTTTTATCACCACACTCATCGGTTCTATTATCGGATTAAAAGCGGTATCGCATTAACCGGGGTCGTTTCTGTTCTTTGGCCAAAGCAGCCGCCCCGGAGATTAAGCTTAAAAATTGAAGATAAACCCGTTTTAAATTTTAGTAGTTGCAATTTGAAATATCAGTAGTTTTATAAAATGTATAATTGGCTGAAAATATTGTTGGTGAATAAGTTTAGAAGTGTACATTGATTCGCCCAATTATCAGAAATTAATATTTTACGGCCTGCTGGTTAGGTATTAGCCTAATTTAATTTTAAAATAAATGCTTATACCTGCTTTCAGAAATTTTACATTTTAGAACACAATGGCCATTTAAAGAAACGGTATACCCGGGCCAAGATAATAGAATTATTAGCTTTGCAAATAGCGCAATTAGGAGAAGAAAAGAAAACGGCCATTTTGCTTAAACGGACTAATATTAATACAGTGCGGTTGGTAAAGAATCTGATTGAAAACAATCTGAACAAAGCTTTGCCCTCTCAACCTTAGCTAAAGCGGTTGTTACCAACCAACAATACCTGCGAAAGCATTTTAAACTAGTTTTTGGCTGCACGGTTTTTAACTATATACTGGGCCGCCGGATGGAAAAAGCAAAAGAAATGCTTTTAACCAGCGAACATAAAATAGCCGAAGTTGCCGAACAGACCGGTTATAAACATGCTACCCATTTTACCAGCGCTTTTAAAAAGTATTTTGGTTTTTTACCGCACCAGGTAAGGGCTGGGGCCTATTTTATACTATCAGAATTTAACTGTTTCGAGCCTTTATTTATAGGGATGTAGCCGCCCGAAAGAATATTCTGCCGGTTATAGCTAAGTAAATTTCGGTGCCTGCTGGTAGGCCTATGTATTAAAGAAAAACTTTTAGTCGCTGTAAAATTTTCCAGCAGGGCTATTGTTGTATTGGTTGGCCTACTATATTTGCATATTATTTAAAATTAGTCTAAATAAAAGAAGGTGCTTGGTAGCAATACCTGTACTCATGAGCAAAGCACCTGACCAAGTGTACTTATATAGCTGAAAGAGAAAATAATAAATCGCAACTATAAATAAATAACTACCCGGTTATGAAAAAAATACTCTTAATACCCATGCTGCTGGCCGCTTTTATGGGGCAGGCGCAACAAAGCAATACGCTGTTAACGCCCGATTTCTGGAAAACCACCCCGGATGTAGCCACTGTTAAAGCCGAAATTGCCAAAGGCAACAGCCCGTCTCAGTTTAATCCGGCTACTTTTGACCCGGCCGTTTTAGCCATTAACAACGATGCACCCACAGCCACGGTTAAATATTTAATAGAGCAGCCCGGTAACAGCGTAAAAAAACTAACCCACGATGGCCGCATTTACCTGCATTGGGCCGCCAGCAAAGGGAATTTAGAATTAGTGCAATATTTATTGGCGAAAGGCTCCGACACCAACGTAGAAGATACGCACGGCAGCACGCCCATTGTGTTTGCCGCCAATGCCGGTCAGGCCAATACCGCTATTTACGATGCGTTTTTTAAAGCGGGGGTAGACGTAAAGAAAAAATATACCGATGGCGCTAATTTATTGCTCCTGGCTATTGCCAACGACAAAGATTTAAAACTTACCGAATATTTTATTTCCAAAGGCTTATCCCTGAAAGATGTGGATGCGAACGGCAACACCGCTTTTAACTATGCGGCAAAATCGGCGGGGGTAGCGCAGTTAAAAACGCTGACCCAAAAAGGTGTAAAATATAACGACCAGGCGCTGTTGTTTGCTGCGCAGGGGAGCCGCCGGGGTGCCAACACCTTGGATGTATTTCAATATTTAACCGACGAGTTAAAGTTAAAACCAACCGTTACCGATAAAAACGGCGAAAACGTATTGCATGCGCTGGCCCGTCGGCCCAACCAAACCGAAACCGTAAAGTATTTCCTGGGCAAAGGTGTAGATGTAAACAAAGCCGATAACGAAGGTAACACCGCTTTTATGTACGCGGCCGCCGCTAAAGATGCGGCGTTAGTAGAATTATTATTGCCGAAAGTAAAAAATATTAACGCGGTAAATGGTAAAGGCGAATCGGCGCTAATGGCGGCGGTAAAAACCAGCTCCCCGGAAGTAGTTTCGTTACTGTTGAAAAACGGGGCTGATGTAAATATTAAAGACAAAGACGGCAATAACCTGGCCTATGCTTTGGTACAGGCCTACAACCCGCAAGCCGGCCGGGGACCGGGCAGCCCAACTGCTTCTATTGCCGGCGGTGCCGCTAATTCACAACCCGATGAATTTGGCGCTAAAATAAAATTATTACAAGAAAAAGGATTAAACCTGGCCGCACCGCAAAAAGATGGCAGCACCTTGTACCACGTGGCCGTTACCAAAAATAATATTGGGTTATTAAAGCGCCTGGAGCCGCTTAAAATTGATGTAAATGCCAAAAATAAAGAAGGTGTTACGGCGTTGCATAAAGCAGCTATGCTCTCAAAAGACGATGCCGTGCTGAAATATTTACTCTCGATTGGCGCGAAAAAAGAATTAACCACCGGCTTCGACGAAACCGCTTATGCTTTGGCCAAAGAAAATGAGCTGTTAACCAAAAACAATATTTCCCTCGATTTTTTAAAGTAATAAAATGAAGTTTATTTATAAGTTATGCTTAGTAGGCTTGGTTTTTAGCCTGTTTTCGTTCAATGCTTCGGCCCAAACTACTAAGTACAAATGCTTGCTCCAAATGTCTAACTACATCGGCGAAGAAGCTTACATTGTGGTATCGCTGATAAACCCGAAAGGCGAATACGAGAAAACGCTTTACGTAATGGGGCCCGATAAAAAGTGGTACAAGACCTTAAAAGAGTGGCATAAATTTAATACAAAGAAACCGGCAAATATCAGCGCCATTACCGGGGCGTCAGTAGCCGGCGGCGACCGGAGCGTGACGGTTTTTGAAATTGAAAACGCCAAAATCAACGCTAATTATAAACTGCGTTTCGAAACCGCCGTGGAAGACAAAGAATATTACGTAAAAGACCTCGAAATTCCGCTTACTACGGCCAGCCTGGCGGCCAAAAACGATGGTACCGGTTTTATCCGTTACGTCCGTTTCAGCGCAAACTGATTTAACTTCATTTATGACGATTTCCATCTGGAGATACAGCCATTTAGCCCTGGCTGTATCTTCTTTTCTTTTACTGTTAGTTGCATCCATTACGGGCGTTATTCTGGCTTTTGAACCGGTTTCGCAAAAACTACAACCGTATAAAACCAGTGGCTTTGAGCAGGTTTCTTTAAGCCAAACGCTGCCGATGCTGCGGCAAAAATATCCGGGCATCAGCGAACTAACCGTCGATAAAAATCAATTTGTTATTATTAAAGGCAGCGATGCTGACGGCGAAAACCTGGAAGCCTACATCGACCCCAAAACCGGTAAAATAGTAGGCACACCCGAAAAACAAAGCGAATTCTTTTTGTGGGTTACCGATTTGCACCGCTCGCTTTTTATTCATGAAACCGGTCGTTTTTTTATTGGCCTCACCGCCTTTTTATTACTGCTGATTGCCGTTTCCGGCACCATGCTCATTATTCAGCGGCAGCGCGGCCTGAAGCGCTTTTTCACTCGCATTGTAAAAGAAAGTTCCGCCCAATATTACCACGTAGTTTTAGGCCGCTTATCGTTAATTCCCATCATCATTATTGCCGGCACCGGCACCTATCTTTCCTTAGTTCGGTTTGAGGTAATTCCCCCGGAAAAAGTTGCCACCGAAGTCGATTTTGACGCCATTAAAGCCGCCCCGCAGAAAGCGCCCGCCGATTTTGCTATTTTTAAAAACACGCCCCTCAGCGAAGTGCAAAGCGTAGAATTTCCTTTTTCGGAAGACGTTGAGGATTATTATACGCTTAAATTAAAAGACCGCGAAGTAGCCGTAAACCAGATAACCGGCGATATTTTAAGCGAAGCCAAATACCCCACCGCCCAGCTGCTAACCGAATTAAGCCTTGATTTACACACCGGCCGCACCAATATTATCTGGGCGCTAATTTTAGCTGTAGCTTCGGGCAATATTTTATTCTTTATTTATTCCGGATTTAAAATAACTTTTAAGCGTCGCGCAAAAAATATTAAAAATATCTATGCTTCGGATGAGAGCCGGTTTATTATTTTAGTTGGCTCCGAAAACGGCAATACGTTCCGTTTTGCGCGCGCCATTCAGCAACAATTAATCAAGCAAGGCCAGAAACCGTTTATCGCGGAACTGAATAATTATACCGTTTATCCGCAGGCCGAACATCTCATTATACTAACCGCCACTTACGGCCTCGGCGACCCGCCCACCAATGCCAAACAGTTTGCCAAATTAGTGCAAACTACGTCGCAAGCGCAAAATATTAATTATTCGGTTATTGGGTTTGGCTCACATAAATATGCCGATTTTTGTAAGTATGCGTTTGAAGTAAACCAGTTGCTTACGCACCAAGCCTGGGCTACGCCGCTGCTGGATATTCATACGATAAATGACCGCTCGCCGGAAGAATTTAGTTTGTGGGCCGAAGCTTGGTCGCAGCAAGCGGGTATTTCCCTGGCTGTATTACCGGAACTGAATAAAAACCAGCCCAAACGCTTCGAAACACTTACGGTTACGGCCAACACTAGCTCCCAAAATAACGAAGGCACGTTTTTAATCCGGTTACAGCCAAAGAAAAAGTTAAAAGTAACTTCCGGTGATTTATTAGCGATTTATCCGGCCAATGACCACCGCGAACGGCTTTATTCTATTGGTTTGGTGCAGCAGGAGTTACAGGTAAGTGTCCGGCTTTTACCCGATGGCTTAGGTTCCGGTTTTCTGCACCGTTTAAAATCCGGCGATACTATTCCGGCCCGCATCATTAAAAACGACCATTTCCATTTTCCGAAAAAAGCGCCGGCGGTGCTCATGATTGCGAATGGCACTGGCATTGGCCCATTCCTGGGTATGATTTGCCAAAACAGCCAGCAAACGCCCATTCACTTATACGGCGGCTTCCGCGATAGCGCCTCGTACTGTTTATACCAATCTTTTTTAGAAGTAAATAAAACTACCGGAAAGCTGACGCAACTGCACGTAGCCTATTCCCGGGAAGGCGAGAAGCAGTACGTTTGTGATTTAATCAGCCGGGATGCCGATGTAGTAGCCAATATTTTAGCCACTGGGGGCGTGATTATGATATGCGGCTCGCTTGCCATGCAGAAAGACGTAACGGCTATCCTGGAAAATATCTGCGAAAGGAAACTAAACCAAAATATTAGCTATTACCAATCGCGCAGCCAATTATTAACGGATTGTTATTAAGGCGTAATTAGAGTTTAGTAATTAGTTATTAGACACTAGACTTTATATTTATTTATTTTATATCCATCTCTTTCTTTTGCTATCGCGAGCGTCCACGCTCGTGGTTTTTATGGCGCAGGCCTCCGGCCTGAATAATACCAAATAATAAAAAGTGTTTTTTATAACGTAAACCCGCCAGGTTTTGAAACCTGGCGGGTTTGTGCTTTCATCAAAATATCTATGGAAGGGAATAAATACTATTTGGTATAATAGATAATTGCTATAAGTTTAAATTAATATTTACAACGGCCAGAGGCCGGATGATAGTCGTCACGAGCGAAGACGCTCGCGACAGTAAATGGAATCAATTCATTTCCCTGGCCTGTGCCCCTCACAGGCAAAAAGAATAGCCTGCATATGGTTGGGCAAATTTTATTATTCTTCTTGAAATTGGTCTGTCAGGGGACAGACCAAGGGAGGTATAACTTATGCTTTGCTTTGGGCTTTATTAATTAATTCAGCTGATAATCAGCAATATTTAAATTAGGCGAAGAAAGAATTTGCCCGTCGTCGGTAATAAGGATGGCGCTATATTCCGGATATTTCTTCAATAATTTCAGGCCTTTTTTCTTGCCTAATACCATTATGGAGGTGCTAAAGCCATTGGCGGTTTCGGCGCTGGGGCCAAATACGGTTACGCTGGTTAAGCCCGTGGCCGGGTAGCCGGTAGCCGGATTAATAATATGGGCATAGCGCTTGCCGTTAAACTCCACGTACTTTTCGTAACTGCCGGAGGTTACTACAGCGCTTTGCTTTAGCGGAATAATGGCCAATATCGTATCGCGTTGCATCGGGTTAGTAATGCCAATGGCCCAGGCGCTGCCGTTGGGTTGTTTGCCCCAGGTACTCATATCGCCGGAACCATTTACAATACCCGCCTGAATGCCTTTGGCCAGCATCATCTCGCGGCAGCGGTCAGCGGCGTAGCCCTCGCCCAAGGCCCCGAACCCAATCTTCATGCCTTTCTTTTTGAGGAAGATGGTAGAATTTTTCCGGTTCAGCTTAATATTTTTATAGCCTACGTTTCGAATCGATTTTTTAATGGCTTCCCGGCTGGGCATTTCCGTCATCGAACCATCAAATTTCCAAATGCGGTCCATGGCGGCAAAACTAATATCAAAAGCGCCTTTGGTAATTTTAGAGAAATGCAGCGCCCGCTCCGTCAGGGCAAATACTTCCGGGTCTACTTTAACCGGCGCAATTCCGGCATTTTTATTTACCTGGCCAATTTGGGTATAATCCCGCCAGTCCGAAATTAAATTTTCGATGCGCGTTACTTCGGCAATAACCAAATCAATATTTTTCTCTGCGGTTAAGGAATCTTGGGCCACCAAGGTAATATCGAAGCGGCTACCCATTAATTTTACCGTTCTTTTCCGCAATACCTGGGCCTGGCTGCTGAAACTGAATAAAATAAGCAGCAGAACTAAAACCTGTTTCATGTGGCAAAATTCGGTAAAATTGCCGGATTGCCGGCAGAAAATATTGCTTTAAAACTGGTTTTCAGAAGAGGTTATATGTAAGGGAAGAGTGGTTAGATTAGGACTACTGCTATCAAGTTTGCCTTTAGAAATTGAAGACTATTCAAATTACATGAAATAGCTAATCCGAATGCTATTCTGAATTAGAGGATTACGATAGGATAACTACTGATGGCGTAATTGTTATTTGGTAATTGTACAAATAAAAAAGCGTAGACTGCTTCTGCAATCTACGCTCTATTTAGGTAGCGGGAACAGGACTCGAACCTGTGACCTTTGGGTTATGAGCCCAACGAGCTACCAACTGCTCCATCCCGCACTGTTTGGTAATACAAAAGTAAGAAAGTATTTGGTATTCGCAAAGCCTAAGCCTAAATAAATCTATAAAAAATATTAATATACTCATTATAAGTAGATTAAAATTATTCTTTTCTGCAAATAATAGCCAGTCTCAATTAAAACCGGCTTACAATTCCGAAATGAACTTTAGAATGGTTCAGGCTAATGGGTTGTTTTATTTCTTTGGAGCGGCCCACCGAATACACAAACTGGAATATACCGGCGCCGGTGCTAAAGCTAATGCCACCGCCTAAACCAAAAGGATATTGCTGCGTTCGGTTACCGGCTACATCGCGGCGGTAGTAACCCTGGTCGTAGAAAAGAAGCAGGTACGAATCGGGCGCCGGGTAAAAACGGTACTCCAGGGTAGCTATGGCGTAAGTAGACGCATAAAACGAAAAGTCGGTAAAGCCCCGGATAGAGGTAAGCCCCCCCAGCCGGAACAGGTCGTTCAGGTAAAGTTTGCGGTTCAGCAGGGCTTCGCCTTTCAAGCGGCTCAGCAGTACGCTGCCGCGGCTAAGCTTTAAATAATGTTCGGCGCGCCAGGCCCCGGTAAGCTGGGTGCTTTTTAGCGAGATGGTATCGTAATAAGCTTCTTCAAAGGCGTTGTTCCGCAGAATGGTTTTATTGCCCACCGCTACCTGGGCTTCAGCTAAGTACCCTTGCCGCGGAAAATAAAGATCATCGAGGGTATTGCGCAAGTAACTAAAACCGTAGGCATTGTATTTTACATCGGCGAGTTGCAAAGTATCGGGCAGGTTACGGATGCCGCCCGCCGAGAGCAACAGCCGGGAACTGCGTTGCTGGGTAAAAAAGCTTACCCGGCTGCCCTGCAGCGTATAGTACGACAACTCTAAACGGGGGCGCATGGTTATAAACGTAGAATCTTGCTTATGCAGGTTAAAACTGGCACTTAGCTCAAACGGCGAGCCCAGAATATTGGGATGTACGTAGTTGGCATCGAGTAACTGCGAGCCTCTTTCTACTTTACGCCACTGCAAACCTAATTGCTTGCCGCTGCCTTTTAGGTTGCGCAGGTTAAGGGTAACCTCCCCATTAATCAAAAATTTGCGATCCGGGCGGTTGGGGTCGGGCAGAAAGCCCACAATACCATCTAGTTGGTTGGCTTTTTTATCGTTCAGGAATAAGATTAAACTGGCTTTGTTTTCGACGAAACGCACCATGGGTGGGCGCACCATTTCCAGGTAAGGTAACTGTCGCAATAATTGGGGTACGCGGGTTACTTTTTGGTGGCTGTAAGGCTGCCCCGCGTAAAGCTGTAAATATTTAGTTAAAAAGCGTCTGGTTGTGCGGGTGTCGCCTTCCAGTTGCAGCGTATCGAATACCATTAAGCGGCCTTTATCCAGCACCACCACACCTTCAATCTGGTTGCCGTTTATTTGCAAAGAATCGAGGTAAATACGGGCAAACGGGTAGCCGCTTGTTTCGGCCAGGGTAAGTACTTCTTCCTGCAGACGAACCCATTCCTGGGGCAGAAATGGTACATTGCGGTAAAGTTTATCTTTATAGCCGGCCCGGGCCAGCAAATCATCGCCCAGGTTGCCGTTGCGCAATTGCGCCCACCGGTAACGTTCGCCCACAAAATACTGCACATACAAGGTATCGCGACGAAAATAAAAACTATCGGCCGAGGCCGTTAAATAAGCATCGTTTTGCAATTGCAGGGTAAGGCTTTTTAGTTCCTGTCTGGCTGCTACCGAATCGGGCAATAGTTTTTTGTAGGTATATTTTCGTAGTACGGCCTGGTCGGTTTCGTTGGCTTGTAAAACTAGGTGCACCGGCTTGGTTAGCTTTGTTTTGGCAGGGGCAGATTGGGCTGGTGCCGGTGTCTGTGCCCAGGCATACCCCAGCCAAAACAGCATTAGCGTAAATAATAAAAGAGCCCTACCGCACTGCATGCACCAAATAATAAATAACCTAAATTAATTGAGGGTATTACGGGTATACTAGGTAACCTGACAAATTTAGTTTAAATGATTTAATTTAACTTCATTTAGAATATTTAAGCGAAGACCGGTGCAGACCAAGGGCGAGGCTGCTGAGGTAAAATACGGGTAGGCTAAACAACAATAGCTTATTTAAAATAACTGAATACATTACCTATAATCGGGTTGTTGTCTATCAAACAAATTTACTTATTGGATGGGCGGTAGTAACGCTGCCAAGGGCAGATAATTATCTTCTAAAATCCTAAGCAAGTACGCTGCTGTTCAGCATAATGAATGTGCTAACGGCAACGCATCCGAAAAGGGGAACTTGAATATTTGCGTTTTACCTTTACATAGAAATAAAAAAGGCGGGATTTCCCGCCTTTTTTATTATTTAATGGCAATTTGCTTAGCTGGCTTCACCTTGGCTTCTTCAGCTTTTGGTACGGTTATATACAAGATACCATCGCTGTATTTAGCCGAGATATCATCGCCTTTTACCAGTCTTTCGGGCAAACTAAAGCTGCGGTTAAAAGACTGGTAACTAAATTCGCGGCGGGCATAGTTGCCCTTTTCGTCGTTTTCTTCGTGTTTGTTTTCTTTCTGAGCCGAAATCAGGAGCATGTTATCATCTAACGCTACTTTAAAGTCTTCTTTGCTCATGCCAGGGGCGGCTACTTCCAGCTCAAAAGCCTCGTTTGTTTCTTTAATATTTACCGCTGGTACCCAGTCATTGCTGTTATTATGATTTAGCGGCCAGTTAAACCAATCCCTTGTTAGCATATCATCAAAAAAAGAAGGGATGGTCGGAAATAAGTT